>CANROJ010000020.1 GCA_947632215.1 uncultured Flavobacterium sp.
TCACAAAAAAAGGGACAAATCTAATTTTAGATTTGTCCTTTTTTCTATAAGAAACTCCCTTAGTTAGGAATTAAGTCTTTTACAGGTAGGTCCATCTTGTGCATAATAGTTTTAATGTCTTTGGTGTTTAATTTACCTTCAAGTATAAATACCATATGTTGTTGATTACTATCATCAGATTCCATGTAAAGTAAGAAATCTGAAAAGTTAGAATCTTTTACATTTTTATCTAAATATACGGTAACGGTATTTTGTTGGTTCCTTTCAGTAGAGTGTTGTATTAATTTTTTGTTAGCTACGTGTTGTGTTACAGCTTGCCTCATTTGATCTTTAACTACATTATTGTTTGTAGAAAAGACTCTTAAGTTGTTCATATTTTTAATTATATCAAAATATGCTTTTTCTTGTTGATTGCTTGGGTCTACTTTCACATTAGACATCATATCGAACATTTTCTTATTCACTATATAGCTGTTTACCTCTTTGTTGTTTTCGAATTTTGAAAAACTGTCCTGACCAAAAGTAGGTCTTGCGAAAATTAAAGTAAATAGCAACAGGGTATAGGTTATAAAATTTCTCATATTTATATAAATAATTACATTTAAGTGATGAGTGTAAAAAACATAAAAAACGATTTTGATCACACAATATTCAAGGGATCATTATTGTTTAATATTTTGAACATTAGTTATGTATGTGATTTTTATAAGATGTTTTTTTATCTATACATAATTTCAAGTACACTATAAATGTAAATAGTTTGCTTAAGTAAAAGTAGGGAGTTTTTTTTAAATATACTATTAATTAACTCTTTAGGTAGGTATTATAAAATTATCAAAGCTCTGTTTTTAAGTTAGTATATTATAAATAAAGGTTATTTTTGTCTTTTAATGTTTTTAGCTATATGAAATTCATACATTATTTTAGTCTTCTGCTAGGGGTAGTTTTTTTAGGAGTATCCTGTACAGAAAAACACAATCCAGAAGCACATCATACTCATGAACATGAACATGATGAGAATCAAATTCTTTATGCTAAGGGGTTTTCGTTGAGAAATTTTCCCGATTTTACCTTGATGGAAGTAACTCAGCCTTGGCAAGGGGCTAATAATGTTTTTTCCTATGTTTTAGCTAAGGATCTTACTAAGATTCCGGATTCTTTAAAAAAAATGGAGGCCATAGAAATTCCTGTAAAGAATTTAGTGGCAACATCTACTACACATTTAGGAAGTATTGAGCTGTTAGGGGAGCAAACTTCCTTGATTGGATTTCCTGGCTTAAATTACATTTCTTCCAATACTTTTAGAGACTTAATTGACAGTGGGAAAATTTTAGAGCTGGGGTCCTCTGAACAAATGAATACCGAGTTATTATTAGATTTAAACCCACAGGTTGTTGTTGCCTCTGTATTAGATGACAGTAATAAAGTGTTAAATACTGTGCAGCAAAGTGGTATTAGGGTAATTTATAATGGGGACTGGGTAGAACAAACGGCATTAGGAAAAGCGGAGTGGATTAAATTCTTTGGTGCTTTGTATGATCAACAAGATAAGGCTGCTCGTTTGTTTAATCAAATTCAGCAAGACTATGATCAAGTACTATCTGTATTAGAACAAGCTAAGGTTTTTCCTACAGTATATAGTGGAGCCATGTACCAAGATGTATGGTATTTGCCAGAAGGGCAGAGTTGGGCGGCAGAACTTTTTAAGCAAGCCAAGAGTGATTATTTATGGTCACATTCCCAGGGTACCGGAAGTTTAGCTTTAGGTTTTGAAGCAGTGTATGACAAAGCTAAAGATGCTGAGTTTTGGTTTAATCCTGGTACCTTCGAATCCTTGAGTGAGATCAAAAAGGCTAGTATTCATTATACCGATTTTGAAGCTTTTAAAAATGCAAAAGTTTACTCTTTTGCCTTGACTAAAGGCCAAACAGGAGGTATTGTGTTTTATGAATTAGGCCCAACACGTCCAGATTTAGTATTAAAGGATTTGGCTGCAATTTTCCATCCTGAGTTGTTTCCAGGATATCAACCTATTTTTTATAAACTTTTACCTTATGAATAATAGAGTAGTAGCTTTATTGTTAGGTCTTTTTGTGGTTCTGTTATTGTGTTTTGTAGTAAATCTTTCTTTAGGCGGGGTAACTATACCTTTTAAAAGCATAATACAAGTTTTTATAGATCCTGAACAGGTAAAGTCAACTTGGCAATATATTATTTTAAATTATCGCTTACCTAAGGCTATTACTGCTGTATTAGTAGGTATAGCACTCTCAGTTAGTGGTTTACTAATGCAGACTTTATTTAGAAATCCAATAGCTGAACCTTATATACTTGGTGTTAGTTCTGGAGCTAGTTTAGGTGTTGCTTTTTTGTTTTTGGGAGCTTCTTTTTTACCCTCTAGTCTTTTGATTATTTTTACTTCTACCTATGGAGTAGCTTTAGTTAGTATTATAGGCAGTTTTGTCTTGTTGCTTGGAGTCTTAGGAGTTAGTTCAAAAGTTAATAATACAGTTACTATACTGATTGTGGGATTGATGTTTGGTAGCTTTACTAATGCTATTATTAATATTTTAACCTATTTCAGTAGTGCTGAAGACTTAAAGAGGTTTACTTTTTGGTCTATGGGAAGTTTAGGAAACTTGTCTTACGGTGTTTTAGTAGTATTTAGCGTTCTTTTGTTTATAGGTCTTGGTGCTTGTTTTTCTTTGATCAGAAAATTAGATGCTTTATTACTTGGAGATAGTTATGCTAGTTCTATGGGGATTTCGGTAAAAGTATTAAGGAATAAAATAATTCTTATTACCGCTTTATTAGCTGGTATATCCACTGCTTTTGTGGGGCCTATTGCCTTTGTTGGTTTAGCGGTGCCGCATATGGGGCGCTTACTTTTTAAAACAAGTAGTCACCGTACTCTATTGTTGGCTTGTTTAGTATTAGGGCCTATTATTCTATTAATTTGTGATAGTTTAACTCAAATTAATAGTGATAGATACTTAATACCTATTAATGCAATTACTTCTTTATTTGGTGCTCCTATTGTTGTGTGGTTGTTACTAGGTAAAAAAGCTCATCGATAGTGATAGTAATATAGATAAGATAATTAAATAAAATAAAAAACTTTGGCATCGATAGTTTTGCTTTATCTTTGCTAGCTGTAAATAGTTAATATGAAATTCGATTTATTGCATACCGATGCACAATCACGTGCACGCGCCGGTAAGATTACTACAGATCATGGTGTAATTGAAACACCTATTTTTATGCCCGTAGGTACTGTTGCTACTGTAAAAGGGGTACATCAAAGAGAATTGAAACAAGAGATAAATCCAGATATTATTTTAGGTAATACTTATCATTTATACTTGCGTCCGAAAATGGATATTTTAAAGCAAGCTGGTGGTTTACATAAGTTTATGAACTGGGATAGAAATATACTTACAGATAGTGGTGGATTTCAAGTGTATTCCCTTTCGGCTAACCGAAAGATTAAAGAGGAGGGAGTTAAATTTAAATCTCACATTGATGGGTCTTATCACTTTTTCTCTCCAGAGAGTGTGATGAATGTACAAAGAACCATTGGGGCTGATATTATTATGGCCTTTGATGAATGTACACCTTATCCTTGTGATTACCATTATGCAAGACGTTCAATGCACCGTACACATCGTTGGTTGGATAGATGTATTAATCACCTAGAGAAAGAGCCAGAGCATTATGGATATTCTCAAACTTTTTTTCCAATTGTACAAGGGAGCACTTATAAAGACTTGAGAACCCAATCAGCCGAGTACATTGCTAATGCAGGTGCTTTAGGAAACGCTATTGGAGGTTTGTCTGTTGGTGAACCAGCCGAGGAGATGTATGCTATGACTGATATCGTATGTGATATCTTACCAAAAGAAAAACCAAGGTATTTAATGGGTGTTGGTACGCCAAACAATATTTTAGAGAATATTGCTTTAGGAGTTGATATGTTTGACTGTGTAATGCCAACTAGAAATGCTAGAAATGGTATGTTGTTTACTTCTGAAGGAACTATTAATATAAAGAATAGAAAGTGGGCAGATGACTTCTCACCGATTGACGTTAATGGTTATACATGGGTAGATACG
This sequence comes from uncultured Flavobacterium sp., assembly GCA_947632215.1. Lineage (GTDB taxonomy): Bacteria > Bacteroidota > Bacteroidia > Flavobacteriales > Flavobacteriaceae > Flavobacterium. Next base: position 4,113 of record CANROJ010000020.1, read on the forward strand.
GAGTATTCTAAAGCATATTTACGTCATCTTTTTGCTGCAGATGAATCTTTAGGTAAGCAGATTGCTACTATCCATAACTTAGGTTTTTATATGTGGTTAGTTAGAGAGGCTCGTCGTCAAATTTTAGCAGGTACCTTTACCCAATGGAAAAATGGTATGGTAAAGAAAATGGGACAGCGTTTATAAATTTTAAACAATAGCAAAAAAGTAGGTTATGAAGATTATCGATTGGTATATTCTTAAACGATATTTGGTAAACTTTACGGTAATGTTGATGCTATTTGTACCCATCGGAATTGTGGTGGATGTTTCAGATAGAATTAATAAGATAATTAACAACAATGTACCTTTGGATGCAGTGTTGCTATATTATTTGAACTTTACTATTTATTTTGCCAATATGTTATTTCCGATTTTCTTGTTTATTTCCATTATTTGGTTTACATCAAAATTGGCAAATAATTACGAGATCATCGCTATATTAAGCTCAGGAATTTCTTTTAATCGATTTTTGAGACCCTACTTTATTGGAGCTACCATAGTATCTGTATTTGCATTGATAATGTCAGTGTTTATTGTACCTAAAGCTAGTGCTGGTTATAATGATTTTAGATATAAATATTTAACCAGAAGTGAGGTTAGAGAATCTCAAAATGTTTACCGACAGATTAGTGAGGATGAATTTATATTTGTCAATAGTTTTTCTTTCGGAAGCAAGACTGGGTATAACTTCCTTTTAGAGCAGATGCAAGGTAATACTTTAAAGAGTAAAACAACCGCAAGTAGAATTGTTTTTAAGCCTGAGACATCTACCTATATTTTACATGATTATTTTAAAAGAACTGTCGGAGAAGGTAGTCAAGATGATGTTTTGGAAAAAGCTCAACAAAAAGAGTTGAGTCTTGATTTTGATCTAGAGGATTTAACTCCTGTGGTCTATGCGGCTGAGACAATGTCTTTAAAAAATTTGAAAGCATTTATTGAGAAAGAACAATTAAGAGGTTCTTCTAATATAAATACCTATTTAATTGTTTTGTATAAAAAATACAGCATACCTGTGTCAGCTTTTATTTTGACTATTATTGCAGTATCTGTATCATCTATGCAAAGAAGAGGAGGGATGGGTGCTAATTTAGCTATTGGTATAGCACTAGCTTTCATCTACGTATTTTTTGATAAAGTTTTTAGTGTATTAGGGGAGGCCTCTAGTATTCCACCTTTATTAGCCGTTTGGATTCCCAATATAGTATTTGGAATTTTGGGACTTTATTTATTGAATAATGCGCGTAGATAATATTAAAAGTTATATTTACCTACATATTATTGTATTTATATGGGGGTTTACTGCTATTTTAGGGCACTTAATTAGTTTAAGTGCTTTGCCTTTAGTCTGGTATAGAATAGCAATAGCTATTGTTACACTGGCTTTAGTTTTTGTACTTAAAAAACGTACCCTTGTTCTGTCTAAGAGTAAGTTAATACAGATTTTAGCAGCAGGTGGAATAATTGCTATGCATTGGTTAACGTTTTTCTGGGCTATAAAGGTTTCTAATATATCTGTAACCTTAGCCTGTCTTTCCACCGGTGCCTTTTTTGCTTCTATTTTAGAACCCATTATTTATAAGAGAAAAGTAGTGTTCTACGAGGTCTTTTTAGGATTAGTAGTTATTTCTGCTTTAGCATTGATTTTTAGTGTAAGTGGGGATTATGTAGAGGGAATAATACTTGCTTTATTAGCAGCTTTCCTGTCGGCCTTATTCTCTATTATAAATGCTAAGCTAGTAGTTCATAGTGAACCTTATTTGATTACTTTCTATGAAATGGTTGGAGGGTTTGTGATCTTAAGCTTAGTATTGTTATTTAGCGGTGGCTTTACTATTGAATTTTTCCAAATTAGTAGCAGTGATTGGTTTTGGTTAATTATTTTAGGCGTATTTTGCACTGCTTTTGCCTTTTTAGGCTCTGTGTATATTTTAAAGGATTTAAGTCCATATACGGTAATGCTAACCATAAATTTAGAGCCAGTTTATGGTATTTTACTTGCATTAGTTTTATTTAAGGATTCAGAGGCCATGAATTCCACTTTTTATGTAGGAGCAGCCTTGATATTGAGTACAGTAATAGCTAATGGCATTTTAAAAAATAGAAAAAAGAGAAAACTTGCTGTTAAATAGTTTATCTATTAGCGGAAACTTTTATCTTTGTAAATTGTAATTGAAACTAAAACTTATTCAGAAATGGAATATTTAGATTTTGAACTTCCTATTAAAGAACTTGAGGACCAGTTAAAAAAATGTACGTTGATTGGTGAAGAATCAGATGTAGATGTGTCAACGACTTGTAAGCAAATCGAAACTAAACTTGAAGAAACTAAAAAGAGTATATACAAAAACCTAAGCGCTTGGCAGCGTGTTCAATTGTCTAGACATCCTAATAGACCATATACAATTGACTATATTAAGGCTTTATGTGGAGATACTTTTTTAGAATTATTTGGGGATAGAAACGTAAAAGATGATAAGGCAATGATTGGGGGTCTTGGAAAGATCGGAGATCAAAGTTTTATGTTTATAGGCCAACAAAAAGGTTTTAATACTAAAACCAGACAGTATCGTAATTTCGGTATGGCTAATCCTGAAGGATATAGAAAAGCCTTACGTTTGATGCAAATGGCAGAGAAATACAACGTGCCTATTGTTACTTTAATTGATACTCCAGGAGCATATCCAGGATTAGAAGCTGAAGAAAGAGGTCAAGGAGAGGCTATCGCACGTAATATTTACGAGATGTTCCGTATCAAAGTGCCTATTATTTGTATTATCATTGGAGAAGGAGCCTCTGGAGGAGCCTTAGGTATTGGTGTTGGAGATAGAGTTACTATGTTAGAGAATACTTGGTATTCTGTTATTTCTCCTGAATCTTGTTCATCTATTTTATGGAGAAGTTGGGAGTACAAAGAACTCGCTGCTGATGCACTAAAACTTACTTCTTATGATATGAAGAAAAATAAGTTAATAGACGCTATTATTGCTGAGCCACTTGGCGGAGCACATTCTGATAGAGAAGCTACTTTTTTAGCAGTTAAAAATTATATTGTAGATACTTATAGCGAGCTTAAAAGTTTACCTACACAGAAGCTTATTGATACTCGTATGGAAAAATATTTTGACATGGGAGAGTACAAAGACTAGTACTTTTTATTATTATAATACAAAAAAATCCGAGACCTATCTCGGATTTTTTTATTCACAGTTATTTGTTTTTTTAAGTGGCTAGAATTAAAAAAAAGGTTTAATTTCGCAATATGGAACACGCTAATGATTTACGCCCAATGAAGTCTTTTTCAAAAGAAATTATTTCTTTCGAAAAAGGAAAGCTACCACCTCAAGTTGTTGATTTAGAGGAGGCAGTGTTGGGGGCAATGATGATAGATAAAAAAGGTATCGATGAGGTAATTGATATTCTGCAACCTGAAGCTTTTTATAAAGAAGCACATAAGTATATTTTTGAAGCCATTGATCAATTATTTGTTGGTAATCAACCAATTGATTTATTAACTGTTTCTACACAGTTAAGAACAAATGGTAAACTTGAAGCTGTGGGAGGGGAGTATTATTTAGTAGGATTAACTCAAAAGATTACATCTTCTGCTCATATTGAGTTTCACTCTCGTATTATTTTACAAAAATTTATTCAACGTAGTTTAATTAGAATTTCTAATGAAATTATTGAAGAAGCATACGATGAATCTAGTGATGTTTTTAATCTTTTAGATAAAGCGGAGGCCCGTTTATATGAAGTTACCCAAGGTAATATAAAGAAGAGTTCTGAAACAGCTCAGAGTCTAGTTGCTCAAGCTAAAAAAAGAATTGAAGAGATTAGTACCAAGGAGGGTTTAAGTGGTCTACCTACAGGCTTTCATAAGCTTGATGATTTAACTTCTGGATGGCAGCCTAGTGATTTAATTATTATTGCAGCACGTCCTGGTATGGGAAAAACTGCTTTTGTTTTATCTATGGCCAGAAATATTGCTATTGATGCAGGACAAGGGGTAGCTTTTTTCTCCTTAGAGATGTCTTCCGTTCAGCTTATTACTCGTTTGATTTCATCCGAGACGGGGTTAAGTTCTGAGAAATTACGTACAGGTAAATTAGAGAAACACGAATGGGAGCAATTAAATGTAAAGGTGAAAGATTTAGAGAGAGCACCTTTGTTTATCGATGATACTCCTTCTTTGTCTATATTTGATTTACGTGCCAAGGCTAGACGACTTGCTTCGCAGCATGGAATAAAATTGATTGTAATAGACTATTTACAGTTAATGACTGCTGGAGGAAATCAAAAAGGAGGAGGAAATAGAGAACAAGAAATTTCTACAATTTCTAGAAACCTAAAAGCTTTGGCTAAAGAGCTGAATATTCCTGTAATTGCATTGTCACAGTTATCACGTGCAGTAGAAACACGTGGAACTTCTAAACGTCCTTTATTATCGGATTTAAGGGAGTCGGGTGCTATTGAGCAAGATGCGGATATTGTATCTTTTATTTATCGTCCGGAATATTATAAAATTGATGAATGGGATGATGAAGAGCATACACCAACCCAAGGACAAGCAGAGTTTATTATCGCTAAACACAGAAATGGTGGATTGGATAATATTCGTTTACAGTTCTTAGGGCAATTTGGTAAGTTTGACAATCTTGAAGATGATTTACTTAGTGATGGCGGAATGTATTTCTCTGCCATGAATGAAGAAGGGCGCGCTCAAGGTGGTTTAAATAATATTACCAGTCATTTACCTCCTGCTAATCAGGTTTTTAGTGCTAATGATGATGATGTGCCATTTTAATTAGTAAAGGGTATATTTACGTATTTGAAAAAAAATAGGCTAATTTCTAGTTCCTTGTAAAAGTAGAACGAAGTTATACAAGCTTTTAAAATATTTTGAGCTCGGGGTTGCCGAGCTCATTTTTTTATAATTAATCCTATTTCTGTGGATATTAGAGTATTTATTACTCTTTTGGGTGTTGAGTAATTAGTACTAAGGAGTTATATTTATTTACCTATAATACCTTAGAATTCATTGCCAAGTTAAGTTTTGTTATTCTAGATTTTCTAGGTAGTTTACTTGGTTTAAGATGCTTTGTTTTGGATTATATTATATTGCTTTTGAGCTAGTAGTTATGATCTTGTTTGTAATGATAGATTAAAAACAAGCTTGTGGCCAAGAACTTCTTATTGTTGTATTGGGTAATATTTTGAACCAAGTATTTAAGAAAAAATCATGTTTTAAAAATTGACATTAAGTTTTAAAACCTAAGTCCTAGTTAGGGTACTACAAGTTAAGTTATCTCTATGGAATCTATTGCTGGGTTTCTAAGTTTTTAAGTGTTTTATTTTAAAATTTCCTCTTATTAATATACACCAGGGATATTTATGCTTTGCCCAATACTGATTGTCTTTTGATTCTCTATTTAAAAAAATACCCCAAAGAGCATAATGCCTTTGGGGTAGGTCTAATGAATGTTCATTAGCTTATTTTTTTATATATTGTTCATTTGCATATTGCCAATTCAGATGATTTAAACACTTGTCAATATAAGTTTTGGCATCATTTGGATAAGTTGATATATATGCATGTTCCCAAAGGTCTATTGCTAAAAGTATAGTGCTTCCTGGATTAGTAGTCAACGGATTTTGGTTAAAAGCAGTGTAAACTATCTCTAGGCTATTATTAGGCCTTTTAATGAGCCAAGTCCATCCTGAACCAGTATTGGATAGAGCAATTTGTTTAAATTGCTTATTAAAGTTATCTACCGTTCCATAAGTATTCTCTATAGCTTGTAATATTTGTTCTTTAGGCTGAGTTTGATTTACAGGATCTAAGCTTTTCCAATAAATATTATGGTTGTAGTAAGCGCTACTGAGCTCTTTTATTTCTTGGTTATCTTGTTTTGCTTTTTTGATTATATCTACAATATCTTCTTTTTCAAATTCTGTATTGTGAATAGCGGTATTTAACGCGTTAGCGTACGATAAATGGTAGTTTTGATAATGTGTAAAAGCAGTCTTTGGATCTACAATATTAAATTCTATAAAGTCATAGGATAATCCTGGCATATCAAAAGGCCCTTGTAAGGTTCTAATATTAGTTGGATCAGGAAATTGTGACTTTTCGATTATAAAGTATTCTCTCTCTGGAATCTCAATCTCATTTAAATTTTCTTTCTCACTGCAACTTAGTCCAATACAAGATAAAATAAGTAAAACAAAGAAATGCTTTTTTTTCATTTTAATCGTTGTTATCTAAAATTTGCTTTGCTAGTTTTATATATTCCTCTTTAGCTTGAGTTGTTGTTAAATGGCTTACTTGTGTCCAAGCATTAAATTTAAACGCTTTTTTCAAATTACCTGACATATCTTCAAAGTCTTTATGACTAAGACCGTTTGTGGCTTGTTTATAATAGGCATATATTCTAAGCATTACGTCAGGAGCAAGGTTAATCGCTTCATTGGAAATTCGAATATATGCTTCGTGAAATTCTTTATCTAAAGTGTCCATCACTTATTTACCTACAATTTGAGTTATATTTCCGATTGCCTTTTGTTGTAGGACAACCTCTACATCTGTTCCTAATGGCAGATATAAATCCACTCTTGAACCAAATTTAATAAATCCTGCATCGTCTCCTTGTTCAACACTTTGTCCGACTTCTGCATAATTTACAATTCTTCTAGCAAGTGCGCCTGCTATTTGACGATACATTATCTCACCAAATACAGGGTTTTCTATCACAACAGAGGTTCTTTCGTTTTCTTCACTAGCTTTTGGGTGCCATGCTACTAAGTATTTTCCAGGATGGTATTTACTATACTTTACTATCCCACTAAGTGCATATCGTGTAACATGAACATTTATTGGAGACATAAAGATTGAAACCATTAGTCTTTTGTCTTTAAAATACTCTGGTTCGTAAACTTCTTCTATTACCACTACTTTACCATCCACTGGGGCTATTATAGTGTTGTCATTAGGGGTGATACTTCTTTCAGGATTTCTGAAAAATTGAAGTACCAGGATTAATAAAATCAATACAATTGATTGTATGATCATTCTAAGCCATGGCGTAGCAATGAAAAAATCTGCTGCAACTATTAATATAGTTGCTACTACTAAAGAGTAAAAAATAATTTTAGTTCCTTCTTTGTGAAACATGATTATAATATTTGAAAAATTATATACAAAAATGGGGCTACAAATATAACGCTATCTAAGCGATCTAGGATACCTCCGTGACCTGGCATTATATTTCCACTGTCTTTTACTTTAGCCATTCTTTTAAAGTGAGATTCTACTAGATCTCCTATTGTACCAAAAATTCCCACAAAAATAGCACTACTTATCCAAATTGTAATAGAAAAAAAAGTAAAAAATTGACTAAGTACAATTCCCGCTATAATACTGAAGAAAATACCACCTAAAAATCCTTCTATTGTTTTCTTTGGAGATATTCTTTCTAGAAGTTTTGTTTTACCAAAACTCTTACCTACTAGGTATGCGAAAGTGTCGTTACTCCAAATAAGGATGAAAATACCTATAATTACCCATGGAGTATATCCTTGGTTAGTGAAAGGCATGTATAATAAACAAAGAAAAGGGGCTATAATATAACCTATAAAAATGATTAGCTTAATTATAAAAGACCGATTTGGTTGTGATTTAGCGAATAACTCTACCATTAAGGCCAATAGTACCAATACTGAAAAGCTTGCTATAAGGAATATTGGAATATCTTGTTTGGCGAAAAAGTAAATCGCTAATACACCTAAAGTTAAGACTAACGATAAGACTTTAGAGAAGTTTACTAATTTAGCGAATTCATAAGCTGCAACAAGCATAAAAAAACTAAAAAGTATTTCGAATGAAATACTTGAAAATAATGTTGCCCCTATTAATAGTACTATGTAAATAGCACCTGAAATGGCACGTGTAAGAGTTTCTGACATGTTATAAATCTTCTAGGAGTAATAAGTATAGGTTTTTAGGAGTCCTACCATAACTTAAAAAATCACTTTCTACCACAGATGGTTTAAAACAATTAAATGCGGTAATATTACTAGGTAAGCAGCTTCCATATTTTTTCTTTATTTCTCTTAAACCATCACTTTTAGTTTTAGTGATTTGACTTGTTTTAGCTAATACTACAATGTTGGTTGGTAAGTGAGTTGCTTTATTGTCTTTTAATTGACGATCAGAAAAAAGAATTGCCCCATCATCGGCTATTAAACTTTCACATGAAGCGATAAAGAAAGCAGGTTCTTTTACGTTTTTAAAATTCACGTTGTTTTCCTCTAGTAAGGTATGAATTGCTATTTCGTGTGTTAGAGCATCTGTTTCAAACCAGTCATTTTCCATAAGAATATTTACGAAAGTTTCGTCAAGTTCATCTTTGGAATCACAATATAAAAACTTTCCACCATTATTAGTGAAATTAATAGTGAATAGTTCGTCCACAGGAGTTTCCTTAGGCGGTAGATATTGACCTCTGCTATCCTTAGCAGACGCCAAGCTCTCTGGGGGGCTTTGAAAAATTCTTATTAGCTTCTTAAAAAAACTCATACGAATATGATAGAGGTGTCTTTAATAAATTAGTTTAATAGTCAAAGATAAAAAAAAACTTAACTTAAAACATGTTTAAGTTAAGTTTTTTAGTTTATAGGCTAAGCTAAGCTTAATGTTATGCTAAGTCTTGTGGTTGTCTATCGGTGTCTGTAGAATCTGAAGCGATTGTACCAGTGGTATCTACTGTTTGCTCTTGTGATTCTTTTTCTTGTTCAACGATATTTTCTACATCAAGAATTTCTTGTTCAATTTCTTTGTCAAAAGGTCTTTTACCAAAGATAGCTTCTAGGTCTTTTTGGAAAATCACTTCTTTTTCACAAAGTAAGTCTGCAAGTTGGATTAATTTATCCTTATGCTCTGTCAAAATATTTTGTGCTCTTTCGTATTGTCCTTCGATTAACTTAGAAATTTCTTTATCTATTAGTAATGCAGTTTCATCCGAATAAGGTTTAGCAAAGTTGTACTCACTTTGACCTGATGAATCGTAATAAGTTATGTTTCCTAATTTATCGTTAAGTCCATAAATAGTAACCATTGCTTTAGCTTGCTTGTTTACTTTTTCAAGATCGCTTAATGCCCCAGTAGAAATTTTGTCAAAAACTATCTTCTCTGCTGCACGTCCACCCATAGTGGCGCACATTTCATCAAGCATTTGCTCTGTACGTACTATTTGTCGTTCTGCTGGTAGATACCAGGCAGCTCCTAAACTCTGTCCTCTTGGTACAATAGTTACTTTAACTAATGGCGATGCATGTTCACACATCCAACTAACTGTTGCGTGTCCAGCTTCGTGTATTGCAATAGCATATTTTTCCTCCGGAGATATAATTTTATTTTTCTTCTCTAAACCTCCGATAATTCTATCTACAGCGTCTAAGAAGTCTTGCATATCTACTTGAGTTTTGTTTTTTCTAGCAGCTGTTAAAGCAGCTTCGTTACAAACATTAGCAATATCCGCTCCAGAGAATCCAGGAGTTTGTTTAGCAAGGAAATCTATATCTAAGTTATCTACTTTCTTAATTTTTCTTAAGTGTACATGGAAGATAGCTTCTCTTTCTTTAACATCTGGAAGGTCAACATAAATTTGACGGTCAAATCTTCCTGCACGTAAAAGCGCTTTATCTAAGATTTCAGCTCTATTGGTGGCCGCTAGTACTATTACGTTTGTATTAGAACCAAAACCATCCATCTCGGTTAGTAATTGGTTTAAGGTATTCTCTCTTTCATCATTCGATCCAGAGAAGTTACTCTTACCACGTGCTCTACCTACTGCATCAATTTCATCAATAAAAATGATTGCAGGTGATTTTTCTTTAGCTTGTTTAAATAAGTCACGTACTCTTGAGGCACCAACTCCTACAAACATTTCAACAAAGTCAGATCCTGATAAAGAGAAGAAAGGCACTTTAGCCTCTCCTGCTACCGCTTTAGCTAAAAGAGTTTTACCTGTTCCAGGAGGACCTACAAGTAGAGCTCCTTTTGGTATCTTACCACCGATGCTAGTATATTTTTCAGGGTTTTTTAGGAATTCAACGATTTCAACAATCTCTTCTTTAGCTCCTTCTAAACCAGCTACATCTTTGAAAGTTACTTTTATATCATTTTTTTCATCAAATAATTTTGCCTTTGACTTTCCAATAGAGAAAATTTGTCCTCCACCGCCTCCAGCGCCTCCACCTGACATTCTTCGCATCATAAATAACCAGAATCCAATTAAGATAACTATTGGTAGAAAACTAAATAATATATCTCCCCAGTTACTTTCTGGTTCAGAGTTAAATTCTGTCAACTTGTCATTGTTGACGGCTTGATCTAATTTTTCTTGTAAAATCTTTGGATCCCCAATGTCTGTTATATATTGAGGACTGTTGGTATCTCTACTACCTAACATTGACTTCTTTTGAAGTTTTTCGAATTCAGGTAATTGTAAGGATTCCTTATTTAGATATACTTTAGCTACACTTCTATTAAAGTCTACTTTCTCGATATATCCTTTCTCTAGATATTCGTATAATTTAGATAGACTAAGTTGACGAGAGTCACCAAAGCCATTTCCACTGCTTAAAAGTTGTATAACCAAAATAATCACAATAACGCTTCCGTATAGGACCCAAGGGTTAAATTTCGATTTATTTGGTTTTGGTTTCATATTTCCTGCCATGAAAAATAATTTTAATTAGTATTGGCTATCAATTGTGGTGATTTTAGCATCTCCCCATAAGTTTTCTAGTTTGTAATATCCGCGAATATTTTTTTGGAAAATATGCACTACTACGTTAACATAATCCATCAATACCCATTCTGAGCTAACTTCACCCTCTACATGCCAAGGTTTATCGTGTAATTCTTTAGAAACAACTCGTTGAACAGAGTTAGAAATAGAATTTACTTGGGTGTTTGAATTACCCTCGCAGATAATAAAATAATCGCAAGGTGTATTATCGATGTGTTTCAAATCAATAATTGTAATATTTTCACCTTTCACTGCTTCAATACCTTTGATAATATTAGCAATTAATTCGTCGTTGTTAATTTGTTTGTCTGCCATTTATTTTTTTTCTGCGAATTTTCGCGATTGATTATATTTGTTCATTAAATTTGGTCTCAAATATAGTGAATCACTTTAGATTTGTCTATAATTATTTAATATGAATATAATCAAACTCGATGCCATAGGTTCAACAAATACTTATTTAAAGGAACTTTCGGCTGTTAGTAAACTCCCAAACTTGACTGTTGTTGTTGCAAACACACAGTATGCTGGACGTGGGCAAAGGGGGACAAAATGGGAAGGTGAAAAAGATAGTAGTCTTACTTTTAGTGTGTTAGTGAAAGATGTTCTATGTGATATTAGTCAAATATACGATTTAAATATTCTTACTACCCTTAGTGTTTTACAAGGAATATCTAAGTTATCTAAAATAAGATTATCTATTAAATGGCCTAACGACATTATGGCAGATAATAAGAAAATTTGTGGCATTTTAATTGAAAATAGTATCAAGTCATCCGATCAAGTTCAAAGTATTATAGGAATTGGAATCAATGTTAATCAAACTAGCATGAGGGAGCTGCCTAATGCAAGTTCTCTTTTTTTATTAGAATCAAAGTACTTTGATAAAGAAGTTATTTTGCAATGCGTTTTGGATCAACTAGAGAATAATCTTGCTATATTAAAGCAAGGTAATATTGGTCTTTTGTGGCAGCAATATCATGAGAATTTGTTTAAGATTAATCAATGCTGTGACTTTGAGTTGCCTGATCAAAGTTGTTTCAAAGGAGTTATTAAAGGCGTTTCTTCTACTGGACAATTACAAGTTTTAAACCAAGATGAGCAAATAAAAGAGTTTAGCCTTAAAGAGGTTAAATTATTGTATTAAAAAAGCCATCTTAATACAGAATGGCTTTTGTGAAAATTATTCTTTAGGATGGAACTTTAAAGAAGTTGAATTCATACAATATCTATCTCCTGTAGTTTCATTTGGGCCATCATCAAAGACATGACCTAGGTGTCCATTGCAATTAGAACAGATAACTTCGGTTCTAATCATTCCATGACTATTATCTTTTATATACTTTACAGATCCTTTAATTGCTTGATCAAAAGAAGGCCAGCCACAGTGAGCATCAAATTTTGTTTCAGAATCAAACAATTTTGCATCACAGCCAGCACAGTGATAAGTTCCTTCTTGGTAAAAATCATTATATTGTCCAGTAAAAGGACGTTCTGTACCTTTTTGTCTAAGTACATAGTATTGTTCAGGCGTTAGAGTTTCAGCCCATTGTTGTTCTGTAGTATTGGCGTCTTTTTTCATGTGATTAAATTTTTTATGACTATTCTGATTTTGACATCCCCATGTGGTTATACTCATTAGCAGAAATAGATATAATATTTTTTTTAAGGTGTTATGCATCTTTAATAAAATCTTTCATTTGTTCAATTACTTTTCTATCTCCAAGGATTTTTCTATGACCAAGGCCTTCTGTGATTATTAATTTGGCATTAGGTTGAGCCTTTTTAATTTGATATGCAGCCTTTACAGGTACATCATAATCTACTGAATCATGTATGACAAGCAAAGGTATATCTATTTGTTTAGCTTTGTTATGCACACAGTAACTACTCATTTTTTGATTAAATTGTTTCTCAAAATTGTTTTTGATTAACTCTGCTATCTCAGGTTTAAGTTCTATTTGTTTTACAAAGTCTTCAATTACGTCCTCTACAACATCTCCACTTCCGATGATAATGGCTTTATTTACTTTCAAACCTTTAACAATAGCATTAATAGTTGTCATACCACCTAAGGAATGACCTATTACGAGATCAAAAGGACCAAATTGTTGTTCAACTTCCATTGTACTTGCAATGAATTGAGTCAGGTCAGTTTTTGTTCTAGGACTTTTTCCATGACCAGGAGCATCAAATGCTACTACGTCATAGTCTTGTTTAGTAAGCATGTTAGCAATAGTTACTAATTGCGTAGCTCTACCATTCCAACCATGTATAAGAAGAGCTTTCTTATTAGCCGCTTTATTTGTGCCATATTGATATACGTAAATATCTTTATTTAATTCTGGTATAGTTATGCGAGAAATAATACTTTTTTCTAGCATTTCTTTTTCGCGTTTAGGAGCTTTAAACTTAATAGGGGAAACAAATAAGTTTTGAGCGAACTTGGAGGCCCAATTCTTGGAAAAAAATTGTAAAAATTTCCCGATTAATCTAATGGACTTTGGAACCTCTAAAGATTGCTTAGGTTTTGGAGTATTCATTCGTTAATTATAGTTTTAGGTAAAATTACAAATTTTTATGTCTCTTTAGCATTTCTTTTTCTCTTTTAAAGGCTTTAGAAGTAATCAGCAAATAAGAAGACTTAGATTCTCTGTAGAAGAGTTCATGCAACTCAGGGATGTATTTTATTTATGCAATTGATATCCAGTGAAGGGATTTGGTGTGGTATTTTAGTGAATGTTTTAATAAAACAAGTCTTTTGGGCGTGTAGGGAAGATTACCCTATATTTAAAAAAAGCTAATTATAAACCAGTAGATTGTTAAACAATTAAAAAATGTTTTAATTTTGAAAAAAAAGAAAATGAGAAAAACTGCAATTTTATTTGGAAGTGTTTTTTTAGCTATAGGATGTGCAACGAATCCTTTTACTGGAAAAAAGACGATGGCTTTAACTCCAAACTCTTCGTTGTTTCCTATGTCTTTTCAACAATATGATGATTTCCTTAAGGAACATAAAGCTATTACTGGTACTAAGGATGCCCAGAGAATTCAAGAGATAGGACAACGTTTAAGTCAGGCCGCTGCTTTGTGGCTAGAGTCTAATGGTTATAAAGATTATTTAGATGAGTATCGCTGGGAGTATAACTTAGTGCAAGATGATCAGATAAACGCTTGGTGTATGCCAGGAGGTAAGATTGTGTTCTTTACAGGTATTTTACCTATTTGTAAAACGGATGCAGGCATAGCTGCAGTTATGGGCCATGAGATAGCTCACGCTTTAGCAAATCATGGACAGCAAAGAATGAGCGCGGCAATGTTGCAACAAGGAGGAGCTACTGCCGTAGGATTGTTAACTCAAAATTCGAGTCCTTTAGCTCAACAAGTTTGGTCAACTGTTTATGGTACTGGTACTCAGGTAGGAGTAATGCTGCCTTTTTCACGTGCAAACGAATCTCAAGCGGATGAGATAGGATTGACTCTAATGGCTATAGCTGGATATAACCCTAATGAAGCAGTAGAGTTTTGGTCGCGTATGTCTGAGGCAACAGGATCAGATTCTGGATCTTCCTTCATGAGTACTCACCCAGGAAATGAGCAAAGAATTGAACAGTTAAAGAATTTACTACCCCAGGCAAAGCAAGAAGCTGCAAAATTTGGCGTGCATTATACCAACTAGAATATTAGATAAACCACTAGTATAGAAAATCTTTTTTATGAAACAAAAGTATGTGAAAGGCGATAAGAAAGTTTTAAAAGCTTGGGCATTTTACGATTGGGCAAACTCGGTTTATTCTCTTGTTATATCCTCTTCAATTTTTCCATTGTTTTATGGCTTTTTATTTCGAGAAATAAATCAAGATAGTTTTTCTATATTTTCTTATACAATAAAAAGTGAGTCTATTATTGGGTATACCACGGCATTTGGTTTTTTGATTATCGCTATTCTATCTCCTTTGCTCTCGGGTATTTCTGATTATTTGGGAACTAAGAAATTTTTTATGAAATTTTTCTGTGTTCTTGGAAGTTTTTCTTGTATGGCCTTGTATTTCTTTACTCTAGACTACATGGTGTTGAGTTTGTTTATATACCTGTTAGGTTTAATAGGTTTTTGGGCAAGTTTAGTGTTTTATAATTCTTATCTACCTGAAATTGCACACAAAAATCAACAAGACAAAACCAGTGCTTTAGGCTTTGCTTATGGTTATATCGGCAGTGTTATTTTACTACTTATTAATCTTGTCTTAGTAATGAACTATGAAGCATTTTACTTAGAATCAGCAGTTATGGCAATGCGCTATAGTTTCGTTTTAACAGGTATATGGTGGTTAGGCTTTAGTTTTTATACTTTTAGATTTTTACCCGATTTTAAAAATAATAACAAATTATCAACAGGAATTATTTTCAATGGTTTCCAAGAACTTCGCAAAGTTTGGCAGGAGTTTTCTAAACAAATTGCTATTAAGCGTTTCTTAGTTGCTTTCTTTGTGTACAGTATGGCAGTGCAAACTGTTATGATTATCGCTGCTTATTTTGGAGAAAAGGAAATTCAATGGGTGAGTGATTCCCAAAGAACTACAGGTCTTATTGGTAGTATCTTGGTTATTCAGCTAGTAGCTGTACTTGGAGCCTTCGCTACAAGTAAATTATCATCTAAAATAGGTAATATATATACGCTTTGCATTTTAAATGCGTTATGGATAATAGTATGTATTTATGCCTATGGTATTCAGAGTCCAAATGAGTTCTATGTTGCTGCAGCTTTTGTTGGTTTGATAATGGGTGGAATTCAAGCATTATCAAGATCTACATATTCTAAGTTATTACCAGAGACAAAGGATACTACTTCTTTTTTTAGTTTCTATGATGTAACCGAGAAAATAGGAATTGTTGTTGGGATGCTAATATTTGCTTTAGTAAGTGATTGGACTGGTAAGATGCAGAATGCTATTTTATTTTTAATTGTATTTTTTGCCCTAGGAGTTCTTTTACTTTGGCGAATACCAGCAAAAGGCAAAGAGATATAATACAGAGAATTAGGATAGTTAAATAAAAAAAGAGTAATTCAATTTATTAATATCTGTATGGAGAAAATATATTCGATGCTAAAAGTTTTTACTTTTGCCTTACTTATTATAGGAATTCAATCCTGTGAAAATGAGCCTGTTGATGCCTATTTAAAGGATAGTGATTTGGTTGGTAAAACTGTGGTTCGCCTTTTAATTGAAGATAGTCAAGAGATATTTCGTGAAAATATTTATGCAACAGTAAATAAAAAGGGAGAATTTAAATTGGTGATGCGCGATTTGATGCAAAGGCAAGATTCCTTACAACTGTTCACTCGTTTGTTTCAAGTAGGTACTTTTCCAGGAGGAAGTAATCCATCTATTTATTGGAATCAATTAACCAATATGTACTATAGTACAGTTGATTCCCAGCGTCCTGGTTATGTAACTGGCTTTATTAAGATGGAATATATTAATAAAAAAGCTCAGGTTGTAAACGGAGATTTTGACTTACTTATGATCCCTATGCAAGACAAGCAAGATACTACCAATATATCTTTAGATCCAAATATTTCAAGTTTTAAGGTTTCAGGTAGTTTTACTGATCTTCCTTATCAAAGAGAAGAAGCTTATTATTTGGAGGCAGAAATAAACCAAGAAGTTTTTAGAAATAATATAGCTACCTTAACACAAAATGACAATGCTTTTATTGCCAAAGCTGTAGGGGTTGAAGATCCAGAAAAGAGTATTATAATAACTCTACCAAGACAAGGAATTGAGCAAGGTAAAACTTATGATTTTTCACAAGCTGGGTTCTCTGCAATTTATACCTCAGAGAATGGTATAGAGTATGATTTAGGTAAATCCAATGGGAGCTTTAGTGGTACTTCTAGAATAACCATAGTTACATTACAAGACTCTAGTCAAGCACAAGGTGTCTTGCTTGAAACAAGGTTTAACTTAGAAATGCATCCTTTAGGACAAGGCCAAGATCCGTTAATAGTTGAATTTGGTAGTTTTAGATTAACAACTGGTTTATAAGAACATTAATAAAGATTAGATAAAATAAGAATCCCTAAAAAAAATATAGGGATTTTTTTATGGCATAAAGATTGACCTATTATCTAGTTAATAAGAATAGTATAAATGTAAAACATTGTCATTAAGGTGTTTGAGTAATGTTAGAGTAAGATGTACTTGAGTTAAAACATACTTTACTGACAGAATGACGTAAAAATAATTATGGGGAATCAAAAAATAATAACATTGGACAATTTGTCGTTGCAGGATATGGCGCATGGAGATTCTGAATTTATTCCTTTGTTAAGCCATGAAGATGAACAGGAGATGAATCAGGAGGAATTACCAAAGGAGTTGCCTATTTTACCTTTGAGAAACATGGTTTTGTTTCCTGGTGTTGTTATTCCTATTACAGCAGGTAGAGATAAATCAATAGAGTTATTACACGCTGCAAATAAAGGGGACAAGACCATTGGTGTAGTTGCCCAAAAAAATGAAGATACAGAAGATCCTTCTATAACTGATATTTACCAAGAGGGTACGGTTGCTAAAATTTTAAAGTTACTTAAACTTCCTGATGGAAATATAACGGTAATCTTGCAAGGTAAGAAACGTTTTAATGTTGTTGAAATCGTACAAGAAGAACCTTATTTAAAAGCTATAGTAGCAGAACGTGACGAGGTAAGACCCGATATAGAGGAACCGGAGTTTGTAGCAATTGTAGATTCTATTAAGGAAGTGGCAATTGACATTATTAGAGAGAATCCGAATTTACCTTCAGAGGCAGCCTTTGCTATTAAGAATATAGAAAGCAGCTCTTTCCTTATCAATTTTGTGTCTTCAAATATGAATTTGAGTGTAGAGCAAAAGCAAAATTTGTTGCAAATAAATGATTTGAAACAACGTGCTTTTGAAACATTGAGATTGATGAATTTGGAATTGCAAAAATTAGAGCTTAAAAATACGATACAATCAAAAGTTCGCTTTGATTTAGATCAACAGCAAAAAGAATATTTCTTGCATCAACAAATGAAGACTATCCAAGAAGAACTTGGAGGTTTTTCAAATGAAGAGGAGATAGAAGAAATGAAAGCTCTAGCTAAGACTAAAAAATGGTCTAAGGAAGTTAAAGAGAGATTCGAAAAAGAAATGATGAAGTTTCAAAGAATGAATCCTCAAGTTGCTGAGTATGGAATTCAACGCAATTTTCTAGAGCTAATGTTAGAACTTCCTTGGTCTGTATATTCTAAGGATAATTTTGACCTTAAAAATGCTCAAAAGATATTAGATAAAGATCACTATGGGATTGAAGATGTTAAAAAGCGTGTTCTAGAACATATGGCTGTCTTAAAGTTGCGAAATGACTTAAAATCACCTATTCTATGTTTGTATGGACCTCCTGGGGTTGGTAAAACATCTATTGGAAAGTCTATTGCTAACGCACTGGGTAGAGAATACGTTAGAATCTCTCTAGGGGGATTAAGAGATGAGGCTGAAATTAGAGGACATAGAAAAACTTATATCGGCGCAATGCCAGGACGCATTATCCAAAGTATTAAGAAAGTAAAAACATCTAATCCGGTTTTCTTACTTGATGAGATCGATAAGTTATCTTCAAGTCATACTGGAGATCCATCTTCTGCGTTATTAGAAGTTTTAGATCCAGAACAAAATTCTGATTTCTATGATAACTTTTTAGAAATGGGCTTCGACTTGTCTAAAGTTATGTTCATTGCCACTTCTAATAGTTTAGCAACTATACAACCAGCTTTACGCGACCGTATGGAGATTATCGAGATGAATGGATATACAGTGGAAGAAAAAGTAGAAATTGGTAAGCAGCATTTATTGCCAAAGCAAGTTTTATTACATGGGTTAACCAGTAAGGAACTTCAAATCGGTAAGAAGCAAATGGAGTTTATTATAACTAATTACACTAGAGAATCAGGAGTACGTGGATTGGATAAGCAAATTGCTAATGTTGCAAGAGGAATTGCTAAGCGTATTGTAATGGAGGAGCCTTACACTGTGAAGTTAACAGAGGCGGACATTATATCCATTTTAGGTACACCTCGTTTTGATCGTGATAAATACGAAAATAATGATGTTGCCGGTGTAGTAACTGGATTAGCATGGACAAGTGTAGGTGGGGATATTCTTTATATAGAATCTTTAGTAAGTAAAGGCAAAGGAGGTCTGTCTATTACTGGAAACCTAGGTAATGTAATGAAGGAATCTGCAACGATCGCTTTAGAATATATTAAAGCACATGCTAAAGACTTCAATATAGCTCAGGAAGTTTTAGATAATTACAAAATCCATATTCACGTACCAGAAGGAGCAACTCCTAAAGATGGTCCAAGTGCTGGTATTACAATGTTGACTTCCATGGTTTCTTCTTTTACACAAAGAAAAGTGAAAAAGAATTTAGCTATGACAGGTGAAATTACTCTAAGAGGAAAGGTATTGCCAGTGGGAGGGATAAAAGAAAAAATTCTTGCTGCTAAAAGGGCTAATATTAAAGAAATCATTCTTTGTAAGGACAATAAGAAAGATATAGACGAAATAAAGGAAGACTACTTAAAAGGTTTGACCTTCCATTATGTAGATAAGATGCAGGAGGTATTAGAGATTGCATTGACAAAGGATAAGGTAAAAAACCCAATTGTTTTTGATGTAGATCAAAAACCAAAGAAGACCAAGGAGTAATTATATAAACTACTAAGTAGTTTTTAAAAGTACAACTAGGCTAATCCTTAAAAGGAGAACCAAGTCGTACAATCTTTTAAATACAATGAGCCCGGTATACTTACCGGGCTCATTGTATTTAAATTAATGCCAATTCGCTTGTTGTTATAGTATTTGATGAACTGTTTTATTTGCTTAGTTAATTCTAGTGTAGAATTGTATTTCTTTAGGTAGAATAACTCTGTCTTTTAAACTACAAAGAAGTTTTTTATTATAGCATTATCAAGACAAATCCCTTCTCTAGAGATACTTTGTGTAATAAAAGTATCTTTTAATTTATTGTGGTACTTCTACAACCTATATTGCCATCGCTTAGTAGAATGATGTATGGTCTTTTGCTTATTTGCTTTGTCTTTTTAACGACTTTTAAGTATATTTAAAGGTTGTTTAAAGTAGGTGAATTACAACTAACGATCTTTTTTATATAGCAATTCTAAAATTAGCGGTAACAATAATTTATTCCCACCTTTATTGAACTCTGTTATTTCAGTAGTCATTTTTGATATGGCTTTGTAGCTTTAAAATTTCTATTTATATGAAAAAAATAAAAAACCCTTCCAAGAATAACTTTAAACACCTTTTAGTATTTGTTGGTATTGTGTTTGTTAGTATTTCTTCCTCTGCTCAAAACAACATTGTCAACGAGGTTATTGTAATTGATTCGGCTGGCCTTACAGATAATTTTGAACATATTTTATTTAATAACTAAACAAAGCAATGGACTATTCATCCAAATGAGCACGATATTTTTATATTTAAGGTTATTAAAGAACTAAGTTTGGAAGATATCCCTACCCAACATAAAACTATTTTGATTAACTCATTTATTGATGATTCAGTTTATAGATATGAAAAAATATATTGCAACAAGCCTGGTCCCCATATTTTGGAGGTACTCATATTGAAACGATGGTTTATAAAAATTTATACCTAAAAGCATTGAATTCTTCAGAAAACTATTATAAAGTTTCAATGATATATCGTTGGAAAATAAAGAACTAAAAAGTCTATGGGATATAGTACTACAATACTGTTTTATAAACGGTGTGAAATATAAAAATCTACTTGGCTAACAAAACAATACTGCCTCTTATAGATACCAAAGTTATAAAGCACAGATATGGATTCATCTTAAGAAGTTGTGCTTTTTTTAGTAGTTATATCTTATTTGTCTTAGTGAATTTTTAAGCGATATTTTACTTTTTTTAGACTTTTTGTTAGTAGTATTAATCTAAAATTATTCTTAAAAACATGTTTTTTGTTTGTCAAAATGTAGTATAAGTATTTAACATTTAGTTGATTGATTAAAATAAATATTAGTTGAGATAATTTTGTAGCAAAAGAATTAGAAAATGTACCTTTGCCAAGTTTCAATACAAAGTAATTGTATTGGCATAGTGCAATAGTTGTGTTTTATAAGTTATAATACAAGAACTATCTAAAAGTATACTTTAGCTAACAAGAAAGAAATGAACAAAGGAGTAGTTTTTTTTTTACTTGTAATGCAGTATCTTTCGCAGCAAATATAAATTAGCTTAATTATATCTAATTTATGCTGTGAGACAAAAGCTTCTCTTTTTGTGTAAAAGAGTTTTTTAATTATTTAAATTCGTTGAAATTTGAAAAAGATAACAATTGCGATTGATGGTTTTTCTTCTACAGGAAAAAGTACATTAGCTAAATCCTTAGCCAAGTCCTTAGGCTACGTATATATTGATACAGGAGCCATGTATAGAGCAGTTACTTTATTTGCTATGCGCAAGGGGTTTATCAGTGATAAAGGCTTTGATCAAGAAAAACTAATTGAATCCTTAGATCAAATTCAATTGCATTTTGAGTATAATCCAGAGAAAGGTTTTGCTGAGATTTATTTAAACAATGAAAATGTTGAACAGGTTATTCGTTCATTGGAAGTCTCAGGTTTTGTTAGTGTGATAGCAGCCGTTAGTGAAGTAAGGAAGAAATTAGTGGAGCAACAGCAAAACTTTGGTAATACCAAAGGAGTTGTAATGGATGGTAGAGATATCGGTACAGTAGTGTTCCCTAATGCTGAGCTGAAAATTTTCATGAGTGCTAGTGCTCAAATACGAGCTCAAAGACGCTTTGATGAATTAAAAGATAGTAGTCCTAATATTACTTACCAGCAAGTATACCAAAACGTAGTTCAAAGAGATGCCATTGATAGCTCAAGAGAAGATTCTCCTTTAATAAAAGCACAAGATGCTATCGAGGTGGATAATTCACAAATGAGTATTGAAGATCAGTTTGAGTTAATAACAGGACTAGTTCGTCAAAGACAATTAGAACAATAATAGATAAACTTTTTAGTATAAAATTTTATGGGATCAAGTAAAAATATAAAAACCAGATTAACCATCATGAGCTTTATGCAATTCTTTGTGTGGGGTGCTTGGTTAATAACAATAGGAAATTATTGGTTTAATACAAAAGGGTGGAGTGGAACCTCTTTTGGATTGATCTTCGCTACTATGGGTATTGCTTCGGTATTTATGCCTACTATCGCTGGTATTATTGCCGATAAATGGGTTAATACCGAGCGTTTATATGGAGTGTTGCATATTTTCTATGGAGCTTCCTTATTTTACTTAAGCACAGTAGGAAATCCAGATGAATTTTTCTGGGTAATGTTACTTGCTATGTTTTGCTATATGCCTACAATTGCATTAAGCAATTCTATTTCTTATGATATTTTAAAGACTAATTCTTTTGATGTAGTAAAGGATTTCCCTCCAATTAGAGTATTTGGTACTGTTGGATTTATAGTAGCAATGATTTGTACTAATTTAACAGGGAATAAGGCTACAGATATGCAATTTATTATTGGTGGTATAGGAGCTGTTCTATTAGGAGTTTATTCTTTTACTATGCCTGCTTGTACACCTAAAGGTGAACGCAAAGGGACTTCTTGGATAGCAGCCTTAGGATTAGATGCTTTTAAACTTTTTGCTAACTATAAGATGGCATTATTTTTCTGCTTCTCCATGTGTTTGGGGGCTGCATTGCAGTTGACTAATGCTTACGGTGACGTGTTTTTAGATGAGTTTAAATTCTTTCCTAAATATGCAGACTCCTTAATTGTAAAGTATTCCACGATAATTTTGGCTGTTTCTCAAGTTTCAGAAGCATTGTTTATACTTGCAATCCCTTACTTTTTAAAGCGTTTTGGAATTAAAACAGTGATGTTAATTAGTATGTTGGCTTGGGTGCTTCGTTTTGCTTTCTTAGGCTTAGGAGATCCAGGAACTGGACTTTGGATGATTATCGTTTCTTGTATCGTATATGGTATGGCTTTTGATTTCTTTAATGTATCGGGATCATTATTTGTTGAGACTTCAACATCACCATCGATGCGTTCTTCTGCCCAGGGGTTATTTATGATGATGACCAATGGTTTTGGAGCCATATTAGGAAACTTAATTGCAGGAACTTTAATCGATGCATACTTTACAAGGAGTTTTACTAGGGTTGGAGAATTAGCTAATTATTTAGATACAACCACGGATAATCCTATATTATTAGGTTTAATAGGAGATAAGGGGGCAAAATTACTTGAAAATGGTATGTTGAGTATTCCTATTAATATTAAAGAATGGAGTTCTATTTGGATGTCTTTTGCTGGATATGCGTTAGTACTAGCAATTTTATTTGCTGTATTCTTTAAGCATAAACATACTCCAGGAGACGATACTAAGTTATAGTCATATTACAATAAGGTTTTTATGATTTAAGTATAAAATTAAGTATATGTATTGCGTGTAAAAAAACGGATCAAATTATGTAATATTTAAATACAAAGGGCCCGGTCACAAGACCGGGCCCTTTGTATTTAAATTAATTCCTAGTGGTTTGTTTGTATAATATTTAATGCGCTATTTTATTTCAAATGTGAAATGGTGTTTTTAACTCTAGCAGTAAGCTTTGTTCATAGTGCCATTTGTACTATTAATATCTAAAATTAGCGTTGTTAAACACTAGCTATAATTAATAGTGTTTTTTGTTTTTCTATGTAAAAAGAATACCCTTAAAAGTGTATTACTAGGCATGTGCTCAAAAGTGTATAATTTTTGTGGCATGTCCAATGTCTACTTCGAAGTGCATCTTTAATCTTTGATTGATATAACTAAAGCAGGACTCAAAAAATATCAATTCTTAGTTTATAACTTTTTTGTAATATATATTACTCTCCTTTGCGTTTTGCGGATCTTTTGGCATCAACAGCTCTATTTCGAGGTTTGGTTTTTCGAGGGTTTCTTTTTCCTGGCCCACCTAAATTAACCTTTTTATTTTTGTCTTTTTTCTCGTGAAATGCAGCTCCCTTTTCAATAGGTTTTTTAACCTTGGTAAGTTGTTTTGATTTAAGTTTTGACTTCTCAAACTCCATTAACGATTCAGAGATTACAACTTCACTAGGGATTTCTATTACTCGAAGCTCTTTATCCATTAGTTGTTCGGCATTAAGGAGTAACTCTTCTTCTTTAGGATCAACTATAGATATTGCAATACCTTCTTTGTCTTGTCTACCAGTACGTCCAATACGGTGGATATATTGTTCAGGTTCATCTGTGAATTGTAGGTTAATTACATGGGATATATCAGAGATGTCTAATCCCCTTGCCATAATATCAGTAGTCAACAAACCTCTTAGTTCACTAGCTTGGAATTCAGCCATTGAGCGTAAACGGAAGTTCTGAGATTTATTAGAGTGAATTACAGTAAATTCTTCGGGAAATTCTTTGTCTAATTTCTCCATTACCACGTCGGCAAGTCTTTTACTATTAATAAAGATTAGTACTCTGTTAAATTGCTCTTTATCACTTAAAAGATGCATTAACAGGTTCATTTTTGTATTAAAGTTAGGTACGTGATAAACTTGCTGATCGATTTTCTCTAATGGTGTTCCTGAACTAGCCAATGACACTTCCTCTGGGAAATCAAAGTAGTCATCTAAGATTTCGTCTACTTCTTCGGTCATGGTTGCACTAAACAAAATGTTTTGTTTTTTGTTTTTCATCATGGCCAAAATTGAAGTAAGTTGAGTTCTAAAACCTAAGTTTAGAATCTCATCGAATTCGTCAATTACTAATTTTTGAAGATTGTCAAATCGAAGTACTCCGTCTAAAGCTAAGTCCATCATCCTTCCAGGTGTTCCAACTAATATGTCTACACCGGCATAGACCGCCTTACGTTGGGTATTGATGTTAGTTCCTCCATATACTCCTAAAGCACGAACAGACATAAATTGAGTTAGTTTCTCTATTTCTGTAACGACTTGTACCACAAGTTCTCTAGTTGGTACTATTATAACAACTCTAGGAGTTTCTATATCAGCAAACTTCCATTGTTTTAAAATAGGTAGTAAATATGCATAGGTTTTACCCGTTCCTGTTTGAGCTATCCCCATCATATCTCTTCCAGATAAAATTACAGGAAAAGATTTTACTTGGATAGGAGTAGGAGTAGTAATATTTAGCTCTTTAAGGGCTTTATCTAAAGCTTTCGGTAGTTTAAATTGCTCGAAAGTATTCATAGTATCTTGATTTTGTTCAAAGATACGCTTTTATTTTTTTTTATGAACGTCAAACTTAGGATCTAGGTGGATTTTTGCTCTGAAATTAAGAAATATAAAAACATAATTTAGAGAAAAATGTAAAACTAAAGAATTTTCTTTATCACTCTTAATTTGTGAGTATGTCTTCCTGAATCAATGTTGTAGATACCAAATTGGTCCAATCGGTCAATTCGTACTTTTCCATGAGCATGCATTATGTAATTATCTTGCATAATTATTCCTACATGAGTAATACGACCTTCTTCATTGTCAAAGAAGGCTAAATCACCAACTTCGCTCTCTTCTATAAAACTAAGTGGTTCGCCTATTTTGGCTTGCATAGAGGCATCTCTAGGGATATGATGACCATTGATACGATATACCATTTGCGTGAAGCCAGAACAATCAATTCCAAAGGGTGTTTTACCTCCCCATAAGTAGGGTGTATTTAAATATAGATAAGCTGTTTTTAAAAATAAGGACTTATCTAAAGTTGTGCAAATGGTTTTGCCTTGGTAGGCGAAATGTTCTTGATTTATTGAGTCCGTCTTAAGTGCTGTTAAACAGCTTCCAAGTGGAATGCTTATTGAGTGATTGGCAGCATTAGAAATAAAGTCAACTAATTCTGCCGAATAAATCATCGGTGAGTTTTGCAAAAAAATAAAATCTTCCTGGCTGATAATTTGAAATTGTTTATTATCTACCCAACCTTGGTACTTATCTAAAGCCAATTCAATTTTAGACCACTTAGAGGTTTGTTCTAAAATTGTAAAATGTTCTCCAAATAGGATTTGAGTTACCATTTCACTTGTGTCACTTGGTTGTGAACGAACTGGAACTATAGATAGATTGCAGTATGCAAACATAATGATGATTTGAATTAATATGCAAAAATAAAGGATGAGTTGGAACAAATCAAACTCATCCTTATAAATATTTTATTTTAAGGTTTTTATCAAGCTCTTTCTATTATAATAGCAGAAGCACCACCACCTCCATTACAAATAGCTGCGGCTCCAACTTTAGTATTAGTTTGTTCTAATATATTAACTAAAGAAACAATGATTCTAGCTCCTGAACATCCTAGAGGGTGTCCTAAAGCTACTGCACCTCCATTAATGTTTACTTTGTCTTGGTCAATATTTAATAATTTTGCGTTAGCAATACCAACTACTGAAAAAGCCTCGTTGAATTCGAAAAAGTCTACTTGATCAATAGATAAGTTTGCTTTTTTTAGTGCCTTTGGAAGTGCTTTCGCCGGTGCTGTAGTGAACCATTCTGGCTCTTGGGCAGCATCTGCATAACCTGCAATATACGCTAGGGGTTTAATCCCTAATTCTAGTGCCTTTTCTTCACTCATTAATACAATTGCTGCAGCTCCATCATTAATAGTTGACGCATTGGCAGCCGTTACAGTACCATCTTTAGTGAAAGCTGGGCGTAAAGAAGGGATTTTGTCTAAAGAAACGTTAGTAAACTCTTGATCTTTGTCAACAATGATTGGATCACCTTTGCGTTGAGGTACACTTACTGGTACAATTTCGTTGTCAAATTTTCCTTGTTCCCAAGCTTTAGCCGCTTTAGTATAGGAATTAACAGCAAATTCATCTTGCTCTTCTCTACTGATTTTATATGTGCTAGCACATAAATCAGCTGAGACTCCCATTGCATTGTTATCATATGCATCTATTAATCCATCTTTTTGTAATCCATCGATTAATGTTGAAGGTCCAAATTTTGTACCTGTTCGCATATAAACATAGTGAGGAATCATACTCATGTTTTCCATTCCACCTGCAACTACTACATCTGCATCTCCTGCTATGATAGCTTGAGAAGCTAGCATGACTGTTTTCATTCCTGAAGCACAAACTTTGTTTACAGTGGTACAAGGAACTTCTTTAGATAGACCGGCTAATAAAGCAGCTTGTCTTGCTGGAGCTTGGCCTTCACCAGCTTGTACTACATTACCCATAAAGACTTCATCTACTAAGTTTGGGTCTAAATTTATTTTATCAATAGCTCCTTTTATTGCTGTAGCTCCTAGTTGTGTAGCAGGTACAGTGGATAGAGCTCCTAAGAAACTACCAATTGGTGTTCTTGCCGCAGAGACAATAACTACTTTTTTATTCATAATTGTAATTTTAAGTTGTTTTATAGTAGGTTTAGAAACTAAGATTCAAGATAACCTTATTACTAAACTTTGGGGAAATTACATAAAAAATCTTGATTTTACTAAAGGATATTATAGGATGTAAAAAAAGTTTAAAATATTATTATTACTAGAATGTTGATAATTAAGTAGTTCGTTATTTAGGTGTTTTTATTTTATTTTTTTTGTTCTAAAAGCTTGCGTAGTCCCAAAAGTAGTACTAAGTTTGCATCGCAATACAGGGGAAACCCTTAAGCAAAGGAGAGGTGCCGGAGTGGTAACGGAGCAGATTGCTAATCTGTCATCGGGTAACCGATGCCAGGGTTCGAGTCCCTGTCTCTCCGCAAATCTCGGGGTGTAGCGTAGCCCGGTCATCGCGCCTGGTTTGGGACCAGGAGGTCGCAGGTTCGAATCCTGCCACCCCGACAAAAAGACCGTAGAAGTTTTTTTAGGTTAGGTCCAATAGCTCAGCTGGATAGAGCAACTGCCTTCTAAGCAGTAGGTCTCAGGTTCGAATCCTGATTGGATCACAATAACGTTCTGGAAAACGTTGATTGCTAGTTAATTAGATAGTTCGTGTGTGAAATTTGCACGACATTTGTCCGAATGTTGTTTGTATTATTTAATGCAAATTTATACAAAATAATACGAAACTAACAAATTAACTATTTAAACTTGTAAAAAAAGACCACTAATCTAGTGGTCTTTTTTTGTCTACTTCCTTTCGATTTTAAAATCACAACGTAATGCTTTGATGAAAATTTGGACACTGTACCAAAAACTGTGTCTCATAATATTTAATGTGCTATATTTCTTTATTAGTCTTGTTTCATTAATCTTTCACCAGCTATGGAGTGTTTAAGATGAACTTTATAATAAATAACCTCCTTTGTTTTATTATTTAATACTTTGATATAAAGATTATTAAATTGGAAATTAGATAAGTAAGCTTTAGGATTAATTTGCCACATTGTGTTTTTCGTAGCTGTTTCTTTAAATTTATCCTCACAAAACGTAAAAAATTCTGAAAAAGAAAAAGTGTTGTATGGATTCTTTATGTCTTTTATACTTACAGCACTAAGAATGAAGAAGTGTAGATTATTCTGATAATTTAATGAATAGAACATTATATTTTCTTTATCATTATTAATATGTTCTGATTCAGATATCTCATAGTTTTTATCAACTATAGTAGTGTCCAATATTATCGAATTATCAATAATAACCTTTTTCTGTGCTAATATGCTGGTGCTAATTAATAGAAATAATGTAATAGATACATATTTAAGAACATTTTGTTTTTGTCGCATCTTGTTTGAATTTTAGTTTATCTTTTTTCAGTTTGTCTTTTTTTGCTTGTGACAAATTATTATAAGCAGTAGTGCCTTGTAATCCATCCCATGCTAATGCTTCATAATAGTCGTAACTATAAGATTTGTCAATTTCTTTTAAGGCATCAATCATTATATTTACATAGTGCTGAGCCATTTGTTCATGATGAAAGTCATGCTTGTATCTAACAAAATAATCGAATATTCCAGGAAAACTCTCCGGTATTTGCTTTTCAGGAACGCTATCAACATATCTAAATAAAGTAGCATGAATTAATTCATGTATCATAGTTGAAGCTAACTCTAAAGGATATTTTGAAGCTAACTCATTTATTTCAATAGCATACTGACCTTCCTCATTTTCTACTCTAGAAGTTCTGCCATGTAAAGTACCTTCACTGGTAGGAGGAATAGAAACTACTTTCCATGTTAAATTTGGCACACGTAACTTATTATCAAATTTCGTCAAATATTTCTTAGCAAAGTCAGTTCCTCC
>CANROJ010000021.1 GCA_947632215.1 uncultured Flavobacterium sp.
AGTGGGAGAGTATGACACCGCCCTTCTTTTAAGAATCCTCAACATAATTTATGTTGGGGATTTTTTTTTGGCCTTAAATTAACTAACAATGTTTATATTTTAATATAAACATTGCTCTATTAATGGTGTATTGAGCTTATTCTTGTTCTAATTTAAGTAAGTATGAGATCATATCCTGTACTAGTTCATACTCATAACCCTTTCTTATAAGATAAGCCATAATTTTGGCTTTTTTCTTGTCTAGGTTAGTATCTGTTAAGTTATTCCATCGCTGAAGTGCTATTTTTTCTAATGTACTATAGTACATTTGATCATCTAGTTCTTTAAGTGCCTTGGTAATTAAATAATTGGAAATATTTCTTATTTTAAGCTCAGTTACTATTCTGTTTTTCCCCCAACTACTTATACGATGCTTACCTCTAGCAAAGCTCAGTGCAAAGCGTTCTTCATTTAGAAAGTTATGTTCGATTAGGTGTACTATAATTGCGTCGTGCATTTGTTTGGCTATCTTAAGATCGTACATTTTATTTATAACATCTTTATGACATCTTTCTTGATATGCACAGTAATATTCTAATTTATTTATGGCTTGTTCAAAGGATAGGTAAGTACTATTACTAGTAGACATAGAATTAAATTTATGAAGAGTGTTTTAATAAAGTAAAGGTAATTGTTTTATAATGGTGAGAAGCAATTTTATTTGTAACTTTAGGGAACAATATTATAATACTTAAGAAATATGACAAAGAGCGAAGATTTTTTATTAGAATATGAGCATGAAATAGAGAGTACAAAAAAGTTGATTTCTTGTATTCCTATGGATAAATGGGATTGGAAGCCTCATGAGAAATCAATGACTTTAGGTAACTTGGCTAAACATATCGTAGAATTAAGTCTTTGGACTAAGAATGTTGTTCAAGAACCCCATTTAGACTTTAGTGGAAATTACACTCCAATGAGAGCCACTACTAAAGAGGAGTTGCTCTCTTTTTTAGAAGATGCAAAGAGAGAAGTACGTAGGGTTTTACTAGACCAGAATGATTTAGATTGGACAGATAATTGGCAGTTAAAAGTAGGTGATACCGTATTAGCTTCTATGCCAAGACACAGTGCTAACAGGTTTATTGTAAATAATCATATGTATCACCACAGAGGACAGCTAAGTGTTTATTTACGCTTACTAGATATTCCTATTCCAGGGATGTACGGTCCATCGGCTGATCAGCAGAAATAAGTTATAAAAAAAAGTCCTAATTACTAAGTAATTAGGACTTTTGTGCCCGGAGTGGGAATCGAACCCACACTCCGAGGAACACGAGTTTGAGTCGTGCGCGTCTACCAATTCCGCCATCCGGGCTTTTGATTGTTTGGTGGTACAAATGTAAATAAAAAAAACTAAGTACAAAGAAAAAAGTAAAAAAAATCGTTTAGTCAATATATATTTTATAAATTTGCAGTCGCTTAGAAACAACACTAAGTCTTAACTAGCAACATAACAACTAATTATAAAAATGTCAAATTTCGAACCAGAAGCAAAGATTTTCGCGTGCTCTCAAAGTGTTGAGTTAGCCGAGAAGATTGCAAAAGCATACGGAATAGAATTAGGTAAGGTTACTCTATCTCATTACAGTGATGGAGAATTTCAGCCTTCATTCGAAGAATCTATAAGAGGACGTAGAGTCTTCTTAGTTTGTTCTACATTTCCATCATCAGATAATCTGATGGAACTGTTATTAATGTGTGATGCAGCCAAACGTGCATCAGCTAGACACATTACGGCCGTTATTCCATATTTCGGCTTGGCAAGACAAGATAGAAAAGACAAACCAAGAGTTCCAATAGGAGCTAAATTAGTTGCCAAATTGTTAGAGACTGCTGGAGCAACAAGAATTATGACAATGGATCTGCACGCAGATCAAATACAAGGATTCTTTGAAAGACCGGTAGATCATTTGTACGCTTCAACTATCTTTTTACCTTATGTAAAAAGTTTGAATATAAAAGATCTAACGATCGCTTCTCCTGATATGGGTGGGTCTAAGCGTGCCTATGCTTACTCTAAATTTTTGAGTTCAGGTGTGGTTATTTGTTATAAGCAACGCAAGCAAGCAAACGTGATAGATACAATGGAGTTGATTGGTGATGTACGTGGTCGCAATGTAATCCTAGTAGATGATATGATCGATACTGGTGGAACATTAGCTAAAGCTGCTGATATGATGATTGAGAAAGGTGCACTTAGTGTTCGTGCGATATGTACTCATGCTATTTTATCAGGTAGTGCTTACGAAAAAATAGAGGAGTCTTCTATAGAGGAGTTAATTGTAACTGATTCTATACCACTTAAACGACCTTGCGATAAGATTAAAGTACTTAGTTGTGCACCATTATTTGCAGAGGTAATGCATAATGTCAATTCTAATGAGTCTATTAGTAAGACATTTGTAATGTAAGAAATTTATTAATTTATTAAATATTTATCAAAATGAAATCGATTACAATTAAAGGATCAGAAAGAGAAAGCGTAGGTAAAGTAGCTACTAAGGCCTTACGTAATGCTGGAATGGTACCTTGCGTGATATACGGAGGAACTGAACCAGCTGTGCATTTTACAGCAGAAGAAAAAGCGTTCAAAGGATTGGTATACACTCCAAATGTACACACTGTTGTAATTGAGTTAGAAGGTGGTAAGACTTTCAACGCTATTTTACAAGATATTCAATTTCACCCAGTGAGTGACAGCATCTTGCATGTTGACTTCTACCAATTACATGACGATAAAGAAATTACTTTAGAAGTTCCTGTAAATGTAGTAGGAAAATCTCCAGGTGTAATGGCAGGTGGTGTGCTTAACTTAAACTCTCGTAAGTTAAAAGTTAGAGCTTTACCAGCTAATTTACCAGATGCAGTTGTTGCTGATATTTCTAAGTTAGAAATGGGTAATAAATTATACGTTACTGATATCCCTACGGATAACTTTAAAGTATTACACCCAGACAACACTGTAGTTTGTCAAGTAAGAATCTCTCGTGCAGCTATGAAAGCAGCGCAAGAAGCAGCGAAAGCAGCAAAATCTGCACCAAAGAAAAAATAATTTTTTGATAAAAATTATTATATTTAGCGCCTATGTATACATAGGCGCTTTTTTTGTTGTAGTATCGATTATTTGTGCAGATAATACATATAGGTTACTTTTGTGTAATATTGTAAATAAACAAGGATGAAGAAGTTTTTGATTGTGGGATTAGGAAATATTGGTGCAGAATATATTCATACTCGCCATAATATTGGATTTAAAGTTGTTGATCGCATTGCAAGCGAACTAGCAGGAGAGTGGAAGAGTGTTAAATTTGGATCTCTAGCAGAGGTTAGAATCAAGGGGAGAACATTACTTCTTTTAAAACCCAATACTTATATGAATCTAAGTGGTAAAGCTATTCAATACTGGCTAGAGAAAGAAAAGATTTCAATAGATAACTTGCTTGTTATTACAGACGATTTAAATTTGGGTTTTGGTACAATTCGAATCAAAGCCAAAGGTTCTGATGGAGGACATAATGGATTAAAGAATACTCAAGCAGTTTTAAATACTAGTAGTTATCCCAGATTTAGATTTGGTATTAGTGATGAGTTTAAGAAGGGACAACAAATAGATTACGTACTTGGAAATTGGGATACTCAAGAGTTAGAGCTTTTACCAGAACGTTTAGACATGGCCAGTAAGGCTGTACAAGAATTCGCTTTAGGTGGTTTAAATAACGCTATGAATACTTATAATGGAAAATAGGGTCTTTTAAATTTAATAAGTCAATATAATATAAAAAAAACCAGTAGCTATATTTATGGCTACTGGTTTTTTTATAATATTTAAATTGTATCGGTATTTTACATACAATTATTCTTTGTCTTGTACACTGATATGCAACTCTACTAATTGTTCAGGACGTACTTTAGATGGTGCGTCTATCATAATATCTCTTCCTGAGTTATTTTTAGGAAAAGCAATGAAGTCACGAATAGTTTCTTGACCACCTAAAATGGCAACTAATCGATCTAAACCAAATGCTAAACCTCCATGAGGTGGTGCACCGTATTGGAAAGCATCCATTAAAAAGCCAAATTGCTGTTGAGCTTCTTCCTTAGTGAATCCAAGGTGTTTAAACATCAATTCTTGTGTTTCTTTGTCGTGGATACGAATGGATCCACCTCCAATTTCGTTTCCATTTAAAACTAAATCGTATGCATTTGCACGTACCTTCGCTGGATCAGTATCCAGTAAAGGAATATCTTCTGGTTTTGGAGATGTAAATGGGTGGTGCATAGCAAAATATCTCTGTGTTTCTTCATCCCACTCGAACAATGGAAAGTCTACTACCCATAATGGAGCGAATTCATTAGATTTTCTTAAACCTAATTTATTACCTAATTCCATTCTCAAAGCACTCATTTGAGTTCTTGTTTTATCTGCTTGACCGGATAAAACTAATATTAAATCTCCAGGTTTAGCCCCTGTTATTTCAGCCCAAGTTCTAAGGTCTTCTTGGTCATAGAATTTGTCTACAGAAGATTTAAAACTTCCATCTAATTCATATTTGCAATATACCATACCTAATGCACCTACTTGCGGTCTTTTTACCCAGTTGATTAGAGCATCAATTTCTTTACGTGTGAAACTAGCCGCTCCAGGTACCGCAATTCCAACTACTAATTCAGCAGTATTAAATACAGGAAAGTCTTTATGTTGAGCTACTTTATTTAGTTCACCGAACTTCATACCAAAACGAATATCTGGTTTATCGTTTCCGTATTGTTCCATTGCTTCCTTGTAAGTCATGCGAGGGAAATCAGCTACTTCTATTCCGTGTGTGGATTTTAATAAGTGCTTTGTCATTCCTTCGAAAGTGTTTATAACATCTTCTTGGGTAACAAAGGCCATTTCACAGTCAATTTGGGTGAATTCTGGTTGTCTATCTGCTCTAAGGTCCTCGTCTCTAAAGCACTTCACTATTTGAAAGTATTTATCCATTCCACCTACCATTAAGAGTTGTTTAAAGGTTTGTGGAGATTGGGGTAAGGCATAAAATTCACCTGGATTCATTCTAGAAGGAACAATAAAGTCACGCGCTCCCTCTGGTGTAGAACTAATTAAGTAAGGAGTTTCAACTTCGCAAAAATCTTGATTAGATAAGTAGTTACGTACTTCTTGTGCAACTTTATGTCTAAAAAGTAAGTTGTTTTTTACTGGATTTCTACGAATATCTAAATATCGATACTTCATACGAATATCCTCTCCGCCATCTGTTTCATCTTCTATTGTGAATGGAGGAGTAGTTGATTTATTTAAAATCTTTAGAGAAGTTACTAAAATCTCAATATCACCCGTTGAAATATTTGGGTTTTTAGAGGCTCTCTCAATAACTTGTCCAGTTACTTGGATAACAAACTCTCTACCTAATTGTTTAGCCGCTTCAAAAACTTCTTTATCGGTTCTCTCGGCATCAAAAATTAATTGGGTAATTCCGTAACGATCGCGTAAATCTACCCAAATCATAAAACCTTTATCACGGTGTTTACTTACCCAACCCGATAAGGTTACTTCTGTATTTATATCGGAAGCTCTTAAGGCTCCGCAATTATGAGTTCTATACATTGCTGTTTTTTTTTACAAATTTATAAAGTTATTAGCAATACTGCACATTGGTAATGCTTTTATAATAAAATTCTTTGTCTTAGATGCTTAAATTCTTTTGCTTGTTTTGCATTTGCATAAAAGCAACTGCTAAAAACGCTCCAATGATCGCCATACCAGCTCCTACTAATTCAGGAGAATTAGCTGCAAAGCCCAAAGTTAAAGGAATTCCTCCTAAAAAAGCTCCTAAAGCGTTACCAATATTAAAGCATGCTTGACCGGCAGAGGCAGCTAGCAATTCAGAGCCTTTTGCATTTTTAATTAACATCATTTGCAAAGGAGCCCCTATGGTAAAAGCTACTAATCCTGTTATAAGTGCCATAGTGTAGGCTAACCATTGTATATGTACGGTGAAATAAACCACTACTAAACATAATGCCATGGCAGTGAAAGATAAACCAACTGCTTTAGAAGGTTCAAAAGTATCGGCTATTTTACCTCCCACAAAGTTTCCTAAAAACATTCCAAGTCCAACAAGGGTCATTATAAATGGGATATTTGATTCAGGTATAAGTGCAACTTCCATCATCATAGGTGAAATGTAAGATATCCATGCAAACAGACCTGCTGTTCCAATAGAAATAAGTGCAATTAAAACCCATGCAAGTTTGGTTTTGAAAAATGCAAATTGAGTCGTGAGTTTTGCATCTTTACTTTTTGCTACTTTAGGAACC
This sequence comes from uncultured Flavobacterium sp., assembly GCA_947632215.1. Lineage (GTDB taxonomy): Bacteria > Bacteroidota > Bacteroidia > Flavobacteriales > Flavobacteriaceae > Flavobacterium. The sequence goes on from CANROJ010000021.1 coordinate 6,364, forward strand.
CATAAGTATATTGCCAGTGTTGTAAATAAACCTAAAGATGCTATTATAGTATAAGATATTCTCCATGATGAGATTTGTCCTATATAGGTAGTTAATGGTACTCCAATTAAGTTAGCTGTGGTTAGACCTGCGAACATAATAGAAACGGCTTGCGCTTGTTTTCCTTTAGTAGCTAGCTGTGTTGCTACCACTGAACCAATTCCAAAGAATGCTCCATGTGGTAACCCAGATAGAAATCTAGTTATTAATAAGGTATTGTACCCTGGAGATAACAAGAACATAGTGTGAAATAGGGTAAATAGTAACATTAAGGACATTAATACCTTTTGAGGGGGATATTTATGGGTAAACACTACTATCAATGGAGCTCCAACCACAACTCCAAGAGCATAAGTAGATATGAAATTCCCTGCCTTAGGGATTGATATTTTTAGATCGTTTGCAATTTCTGGCAGTAAGCCCATCATTGAAAATTCAGTCATACCTATAGCCAGTCCTCCAATGGCTAAGGCAAGTAAGCTTTTTTTCATAGTTTTTTTATGTTAGTAGATTTCTCTTAAAGTTTCGATCTTTCGTATTGGTTTGGCCAAGAGATATCTATTCCAAGTTCTTTAGCTGCTTGTAGTACAAAATAAGGGTTTCTTAGAAACTCTCTTCCTATGGATATAAAGTCTGCTTTTTGTTGCTGTATAATATTTTCTAAATCACTAGGACGGCTTAATAAGCCAACGGTACCAACTATTAAATCTGTTTCCTGTTTAATTTTTTGAGCAAACGGGACTTGGTATCCTGTAAAAACTTCTATTTTTTGATAATCAACCAATCCTCCTGTGCTAACATCAATAACTTCTACTCCTTTAGTTTGTAGAATTTTACAAAGTTCAATGCTTTGCTCAAGGTTCCAACCATCTTCTGCCCAATCTGTAGCAGAAATACGAACCCATAAACTTTCTTTGTTTAATAAGGGAGTTATAGCATCCACAATCTCAATAAGTAGGCGTATTCTATTTTGGAAAGAACCACCGTATTGGTCTTGTCTCTTATTAGATAGAGGACTCAAGAATTGATGAATTAAGTAGCCATGTGCTGCATGGAGCTCTAGAATTTGGTAACCTGCTTTTAGACTTCGAATTGCTGCATTTTTAAAATCTTCTATGATCTGCTTAATTTCTTCTTGTGAAATTTGTTTCGGGGAGATATCTGTAGGATTGAATCCTATATCGCTACACGAAATGGTTTGCCATCCATTAGGTTTGTCGGGAGAAATCTGCTTTCTTGAAATCCATGGTATTTCACAACTTGCTTTTCTACCGGCATGCGCTAATTGGATTCCAGCAATGCTACCTTGTTGCTTGATAAAGTCAGTTATTTCTTTATATTTTTCAATATGTTCGTCTTTCCAAATTCCCAAGTCTCCATAAGAAATTCTTCCATCTGCTCTTATAGCTGTTGCTTCTTGTATAATAGCACCTGCTCGACCAATTGCATATTGACCTAGGTGTACAAGATGCCAATTGTTAGCAAAACCATCTTGAGCGCTATATTGACACATAGGTGATACAACAATTCTATTGGGAAGGGTTATATTATTTAGTACTAACGGTTCGAAAAGTTTTTTCATTAAGAATTAAGTTTTACTTATTTTGAATTATATTGAGTTATTTTATTTAGCTATTACATATAAGTTGCTAGCAATCTTTTTTGTAATTGTTAAGGGAGAATTATTAACTATTATAGTGTATGAATTATCGAAAGATTCGATTTCTATAATTTCAATAGAACTACCCAAAGCAATTTTTTGTTTATCTAGATATTGTAAGAAATCTGAGGAAGAGTCTTTGACTCCTACACATACTACTTTTTGCTTTGGACTTATATCACTTAATAATTTCTTGTCTGTTAGGGTCATTTTTCCTTCTGCTGTTGGAATCGGATCTCCATGGGGATCATGAGAAGGATAGTTTAAAAAGGCATCTAATTTATTTATAAGCTTTTCACTTTTAATATGTTCTAACTCCTCTGCGACATCGTGTACTTCATCCCAGGAAAAGCCTAGTTTTTCCACTAGAAAAACTTCCCATAGACGATGTTTTCTTACTATCATTTTTGCTGCCATAAGACCTTGTTGGGTCAAAGTTACTCCTTGATACTTTTGGTAGGTTACAAGATTTTTATCATTGAGCTTTTTAACCATATCTGTAACAGAGGAAGCCTTTGTTTCTATTCGGCTTGCAATAGCATTAGTCGAAATTTCTTGGTTAGTGCCTTGGGATAAATGAAAAATAGTTTTCAAATAGTTTTCTTCGGAATAGGTCAACATAAAAGATTTTATTTTAGATTACAAAGTTACAATTTTTAATCCATATTGTTTTTATTTAGGCTTGTCTAAAAAACAAACATAGATAAATGAAAAAAGTGATGGTAGATTTTAGTTATTATATTATCAGCTTATTACATAGGAGTTTAGATGTAAAATATATTTTGTATTTTTACTTAGGCTAGTTAGTACAACTTTGGGTAAAGTTAGATATTCTTGGTGGGGAAAAGTACTAGTTCTAAAGTAATTTTAAAATTATGGCTATTCAAAACACTAGTTCGCTACTTTTAAGTATATTTGCTTTTAAACTAAATATTTTAATATGAATTTCAGTCTTATTATTAAACATGCACACTCGGGAGTAGCATACTTGGCTATTATTTTCCTTTTGATTGCAATCGTAAATGCCTTTGCTGGTTTAGGGGCGAAAAAAGAATTTAAGGATAAAGATAAAAAGTTAGGATTATTCGCTTTAATCTTTTGTCATATTCAATTTCTATTAGGTATTATTTTATACGTAATTTATTTTAATTCTGTGATTTCACCTATCTCTGCTGAAGGAGGAATGGGAGCTGTGATGAAAGATTCAGCTATTCGTTTATTTGCAGTAGAACATCCATTGATTAATCTTATTGCAATTGTATTAATAACAATTGGTTGGTCTAAGCATAAAAGAACAGAACTGGGTAATACGAAATTTAAAAATTTTGCAATTTTCTATACGTTAGGATTAGTACTTATTTTATCAAGAATCCCTTGGTCTCAATGGCTATAAGATTTTTAAAATACCCTATATATTAAAAGGAGTTCAATATTTGAACTCCTTTCTTATTTTTGGTATATTTATTGCTTTGATAGTAAGGTAATTAATAATAATATGAAACCTCGATTTATTCTATATATATTAAATATGCTTGTTTTAAGTAGTTTTATACATGCTCAGGAGCCTGTTAAAACAGCACAAACATCTCTGTCGGTGCAAGAAAACCAGCAAACGCTTGTTATTAATGAAGCTTTGATTGCAGAGGAACATGCCCTTATTGATGAAGTGTTCTTAGAGATTGTAGAACATAGTACTAAGGCTTCTTATTATCACGATAAGTTTAATGGAAAATTTACAGCTAATGGGGAAATTTTCGACAATCAAGGATACACAGCTGCTCATAGAAGCTTACCTTTTGGAACTAAAGTAAAAGTTACAAACTTACATAATGATCAGTGGGTTGTTGTTAGAGTTAATGATAGAGGTCCTTTTACAAAAGGAAGAGGATTGGATATTTCTAAGAAAGCTTTTCTAGATTTAACGGATTCTACAAAAAAAGGAGTATTAGAAGTAAAAATTGAAAAGTGGACACAAGATGAGGGTTAATTTTAATTGGATATATTGCTTATTATTACTTCTATTTTTAACTAGCTGTGGCTCAGGTAGACACATTACTAGTAAAACTTATCAAAAAAATGATGTAACAGCTAGTTATTATCATAAAAAGTTTAATGGTCGAAAGACTGCAAGTGGAGAGGTTTTTAGAAACTCGAAATTAACGGCTGCTCATAAGAATTTACCTTTTGGTACTCTTGTCAAGGTGACAAACCCTCAAAATAACAAGTCAGTTAAAGTTAGGATTAACGATCGCGGACCCTTTATAAAAGGCAGGGAAATAGATTTATCTCAAAAGGCTTTTGATAAAATTTCTGATAACAAAAAACAAGGTCTTTTAAAGGTTAATATAAAAGTTATTTCCAAGTAGAATAGGGATGCTTAGAAATATAGGAATTATAATATTGTTTTTTTCCAGTGACTTGTTCTCCTAACCACTCAGGACGCTTAAATTCTTCCATTTCACAGGATAACTCTATTTCTGCTATAATAAGACCTTCATTGTCTTGATGGAATACATCTACCTCGTAAGTGTGATTGCCACAAATAACTTCATAGCGAGTTTTGTCTATGATGAAATCCTCACAAAGACTCAATAAAGCCTTAGCTTCTTCTAAAGGTATTTGCTTTTCCCATTCGAATCTTGTAGTACCACTTTGATTACTTTTACCCTTTATGGTTATGTATCCTATTGCGTTTTTAATTCTAACTCTGACTGTTCTATTGGGGTCAGAATTCAAGTAGCCTTGTGCTATATGTAGTTTTTGATTAGCTTGTTTTAGGAATGAATTATCTTTCACTAGAAATTTTCTTTCAATCTCAGTCATAGTATTTAGGAATAAAAGTGTATTTTTATAGCAAAATAAGTGAAAATTTATTTAAATATTAATGAAATAGAAAATGTTTTTTTCTTATGAAATTAAAACACATGTTGCGATCCCCACAGGGTATCGAGGAATTGTTTAATAAATATGTTATAGACGGAAAAGTATATACTACAGATGATTTATCCTTTTTAGTTGATTTAGTGCATATTTTTAGACCAGTTAATATAAAAAAAGTTCAGCGCGTTTCAATTGATCCGCTTTTGGTCTTTCTTCAAGCACATGATAAGCAAAGGTTAGCTTTAGAGAATTATTTAAAAGATTTACTTTCAGGCAGGAGATTTAGTAGATTAGCTTCAGATGCTGGTATACTACAAGATTCTGATTTCTTTTATGAGGTTAAAAAACGTATGTGGGCTAAGGTTTTACCTTACCAACCAGAAAAAAACACTCAAGAATATGTGTTAAATCAAGTTTTTTATAAACAAACCGATGCACAGTGGATAGATTTGATTCCAATGGAGCAACTATTATGTTTATATAACATTTTAAACTTTAACGATGTTTTCTCTACTATAAATGAAGATGGAGCATTAAGTGAGTTGTTAACAAGTATAGGGTTGATTACTCAAAGAATGAGTGGTCGAGCAATGGAGAGTTATATTATTCGTATGGTACCTGAATATTCTCATTTAGAAAGTCCTTTTTTGGCTTTAGAAAATGAGTTTATGGAAGTTGAACAAGACATTCGAAATAAAAAGTATGCTTATTTAATAAAAGATGATATTAATTATAAACAATTAGTTGTTTTACATAAGCAATGTATTGAATTTGTAAATCAGGCGTTTAAAAATAGTTCTAAATTTGGAATATCTATAAAGGTAAACCAGAGTTTATTGCGTTTACGCCAACAACTCTATCGGGTCGATATTTTACTAAATTTATTAGTGGTAGAGCAAGATGAAGTTGAATTAAAGAAAATTAACAGTATTGAACTAGCTAGGAAACTAATAGAATATAATTGTTATAAGTACAATGTTAGTGGGTTGATAAAAGAAAGTACCCAGTTAATTTCCTATGAGATTACTCAACACACAGCTAAGACAGGAGAACATTATATTACCAATTCTCCTAGTGAATATTGGCAGATGTTTAAAGGTTCAATGGGTGCTGGAATTGTAGTAGGTTTTTTGTGTATTTTCAAAGTAATCGCACATAAAGCAGATGTTAGTGCTTTTGGAGAAGCTGTACTATATAGTTTAAACTATGCTTTCGGATTTTGTATGATCTATTTGTTAGGTTTTACTTTAGCAACAAAACAGCCAGCGATGACTGCGGCTACAATTATTAAAGCAATCGAAAATGGACGTAAGCAACATATAGAGAGTGGAGATAAGCACATTGGCTTCGCTAAGCTATTTGCTAGATTATTCAGGAGTCAGTTTATTGCTTTTATAGGTAACGTTATTTTAGCATTTCCTATCGCTTTGATTTTAGTGTGGGGAATTGATCAAGCTTTTGAAATAAATATCGTAAGCGATAATTGGGAGAAGATGTTGATTGACTCTGATCCGATAGAATCTAGAGCTTTATTCCACGCTGGGATTGCTGGAATATTTTTGTTTTTATCAGGTATTATCTCTGGAAATATTTCCAATAGAAATAAACATAACAAAGTTTATTATCGAATACAAGAACATCCGTGGTTAAAACGTAATTTAGGAAAAGCTCGTACTGAAAAATTTGCCAATTGGGTTGATGTCAAATGGCCTGGAGTTATGTCTAATATATGGTTTGGTATTTTTATGGGAACCTGTGGTGTTTTAGGAACATTTTTAGGATTAGGTATAGATATTCGACATATTACATTTGTAAGTGGTAACATCGCTTTGGGACTATACGGATCTGGATTTGAAGCATCAGCCTCTTTAATGATATGGGCCTTTATTGGTTTATGGCTAATAGGTTTTATGAACTTTATGGTTAGCTTTAGTTTATCCTTACTTTTGGCTTTTCGATCAAGGAATATTCCTTTATCAGAAACAAAAGAGTTAGCAAAAGCTACATGGCGATATTTTAAAAACTTTCCGATGGAGTTTTTCTTACCTACTGCTAGTAGTGCGGTAGATAAACCCGCTACTAATAAAGCAACTAAGAACAAAGACAATGACTCAGGAAAGGATTTAACAAATAAAAGTTTAGAAGGACATTAATTAGTAATTAAACACATAGTTAAATAGAGTAAAAAAGACATCCATTCTTGGATGTCTTTTTTGTATAATATAGCCTTAGGTTAAGATATAATATGCTTGGTGTTTATTTTTAATCTTTCAAGTATAAATATATTTTATTGAACACTCAGTAACTCGGTGCTAAACTAGGTTTAGTTTGTTCTTTAAAAACAACCATAAAAAGCTCCTCCTAAAAAAAAACTTCTTAGCTATATAGCTAAGAAGTTTTTATTAATACGTTTTTATCTAGGACTCTGATTTGTCCTTTCATTGTTTAATTGTTGCTTTAAAAAATTTTCTTGTTTGTCAAACTCTAACTTAGATAAGTTAATATAATCCGATAAATTGTGACTTTCTTTTGATAGCTTACGTAAAGATTCTCGGTCGCTTTGGGTAAATAACTCACTTTGTGCAATTGCTTGCTCATGAGTGAAACCTAACTTCTCGAGCATAACTGCCCCAACGTGTACGGCTGTAAAAAAGGACTCTCTATATACTTCATTTAAGCCAAGTTGAAGATAGTGATATGCATTTTTTCTGTCTTTAGCACGTACTATGATCTCAACATCTGGAAAGTTTTTTGTCAGAATATCAACTAAATGCTGGTTGGCTTCTGCTGGATCCATAGCGGCAATAACATAATCTGCTTTTTCAACACCAATAGATTTGAGTAGATTTATTGAAGTAGCGTCTCCATAAAATACATTAAATCCAAGTTTGCGTAAGTGTTCAACTCTTTGAGAATCATTGTCTAAGATTAGAGTCGGAATATTATTAGATTGTAATAATCTTCCAATAGTAAGTCCAAAATCTCCAAAACCTGCGATAATTATTTTTTTACTTGCCTGAATATCAGATAAGTCATCGTAATTAGGTTTTGTTGCAGGATCAGGTTGTAGTCCAAGGTATGGTGATATCCATTTTTCGTTTAGTACTAGTAAGATTGGGGTTACTACCATAGATAAGGCAGTTGTAGCTAAAAGGTAGTCGTACCACTGTTGATCAATTAAGTTAATAGTTCTTCCTAATGCTAATATAACAAAAGCAAATTCACCTATTTGAGATAATAGTATTGCAAAGAGAAAGGACTGATCTTTTGGAAATTTCTTGTATTTGGCTATGGCTAATAATACAAGTGCTTTAATTCCCATAGAACCAAATAATAGAGCAGAAATAATTAAAGGTTCATTTACAATTATGCTGAAATTTATAGTGGAACCAACAGCAATAAAAAATATACCTAATAGTAGGGCTTTAAATGGTTCGATATCGCTTTCTAATTGATGCTTATAGGGGTTGTTGGCAAGTACAACTCCAGTTAAGAATGCTCCTAAGGCAGGACTTAACCCAACTTGCTGCATTAATATAGACACACCTATTACCAAAAGTAAAGCAGAGGCAGTATATATTTCTCTGACTTGCAATCTACCAACGGATTTAAATAAAGGATTTACAATGTAGTTTCCTACTAAATAAATTACAGAGATAGCTCCTAGTATAGCAAGGGTTTTCATAAACACAGGAGCTCCATCTAACCAAGTACTTCCGGAGTGTGTTTCAATAGGAATATTATTGCTCACAGCTAGAAGTGGGATAATTGCCATTGCTGGAATTACCATGATGTCTTGAAACAGTAGAACCGCAAAACTTGATTTTCCGGCATTGGATTTAGTGAGTCCCTTTTCGGTTATAGTTTGTAGTATAATAGCAGTAGAACTCATAGTTACTACAAATCCTATAGTAATACTGGTGTTTAAACTTAGATCTATTCCCCAGTAGGCTATTGCAGCGATTAAAGCTGTAGTACCGATGGCTTGTGCTGTCCCTAACCCAATTATTTCATGTTTTATTTTCCAAAATTCCTTAGGGTCCAATTCTAAACCAACCAAGAAAAGCATCATGACTACTCCAAATTCTGTTGCATTCATAATATCTGGCCCATGAGTACCTACAAATTTAAATACGTAAGGACCAATAAGCACTCCTGCAAATAGATAGCCAAGCACGCTTCCCATGGCTAGTTTTTTTGAAATAAGAACACATATAACTGCAGCTAATAAGAATATGAAGGCTTGTAGTAAAAAATCGTTCATTGTTTGTCTTTGTTTTTTGGATTTACTTTATCTTGCAATTTTACTAAGATAAAAGCTGTTTTTATACTAAAGTAGAAGAAATGTTAATGAGTTACAAATTTATAAAAAAGTTCTCCTTATAAGATAGGTTTTTTTTCAAATAAACACATTGTATATTGGATTTACTTCCTTTAATCGCTGTATTTTAATAATATTGTTTTTTTTTAAAATGGATCGCAAGATTATTCATATCGATATGGATGCTTTTTTTGCATCAGTTGAACAGTTGGATTTTCCACACTTAAGAGGCAAAGCTATTGCAGTTGGTGGTCAAGGAACTCGAGGTGTAGTTGCTGCGGCTAGTTATCAGGCAAGATCTTTTGGTGTAAGAAGTGCAATGAGTGGTGTGATGGCAAAGAAGAATTGCCCAGAGTTAATATTTGTGGCTCCTCGTTTTGATCGTTATAAGGAAATATCAACAAAGATAAGAGAGATCTTTTATCAATATACCGACCTTGTGGAACCTTTGTCTTTGGATGAGGCTTTCTTAGATGTAACAGTGAATAAGATAAATTGTTCTAGTGCAACTTTAATAGCAAGGCGGATTCGACAACAAATTTTTGAAGAATTGCAATTACATGCTTCCGCAGGAATTTCAGTGAATAAGTTTTTGGCCAAAATAGCGTCGGATATAAATAAGCCTAATGGACAAAAAACTATTGCCCCATGTGAGGTGGATGCTTTCTTGGATGATTTAGAAATTAAAAAATTCTTTGGTATTGGACGCAAGACTGCTCAAAAAATGTATCATTTAGGTATTTTTAAAGGGATTGATTTAAAGCAAAAATCCAAAGAGTTTCTTGTAGAGCATTTTGGTAAGTCAGGAGTAGACTATTATAATATAGTTCGTGGGGTACACAATAGTGCTGTGGTAAGTAATCGCAAAGTGAAATCTGTTGGGGTAGAGCGTACTTTCACTCAGAACCTTTCATCTGAGGTTTTCTTAGTAGAAAAGCTTCAAGGCATTGCAGAGCTACTTTCTCTGCGTTTAAAGAAGCAAAACGTTAAGGGGAAAACTATTACTTTGAAAATAAAATATGCGGATTTTAGCCAACAAACTAGAAGTAAAACTTTACCATATTATATAGAAGACCCTCAAATAATATTATCTCTGGTAAAGGAGCTTTTATATCAAGAAAAATTAAAAGACTCTGTAAGATTAATTGGAGTAGGGTTATCTAATTTGAATAATAATATAGAAATTAAACCTATTGCAATACAATTGCAATTTGATTTTTAAACAAATATGACAATAAAACCAGCATTTTTAGTTAAAGGCGATAAAATAGCTATTGTGTGCACTGCTAGAAAATTTAGTAGTGCTGAAGCCAAATTAGCTTTAGATTTATTAGATTCTTGGGGATTAGTAGGTGTTTTAGGCCAAACGATAGATTTAGATAATCATCAATTAGGAGGTTCTGACCTACAACGAGCACAGGATTTTAATCGGCAATTAAGTGATCCAACTATAAAGGCCATTTGGTGTGCCCGTGGAGGATACGGTAGCGTAAGAATAATCGATCAAATTGACTTTACAATACTCAAGAATAATCCAAAATGGATTATAGGATTTAGTGATGTAACAGTTTTTCATAATCACCTTAACTCTTTAGGAATAGCTACTATTCATGGAATTATGGCCTTTAGTGTTGTTAATGCTTTGGCTGAATCTAAACAAAGCCTTCATCAGGCGTTATTTGGGGAACCTTTAGCCTACACTATAGAAAGTAGTTCTTCTAATATTTTAGGACAAAGTAGAGCAGAATTAGTAGGGGGTAACCTCTCGATTATCTACAGCCTGCTAGGGTCGGAGTCGGCCATAGATACTAAAGGGAAAATTTTATTTATTGAGGATTTAGATGAATATTTGTATCATTTAGATAGAATGATGTATAATTTGAAGCGCAATGGACTTTTAAAAGATTTAAAAGGTTTAATAGTTGGAGGGATGACAAAAATGCATGATAATGCTATTCCCTTTGGACAAGATGCTAAACAAATTATATATAGTTTAGTTAAAGAATATAATTACCCTGTTATTTTTGATTTCCCATCTGGACACGGAGTACAAAATAATGCTATGATTTTTGGAGAAACCATTAAAATGGAGGTAAACCACAAGTATTCCAGTATTGTATTTGACCAACGATAGATTATAATAAATATAAGGTTGTGTTTTATTAATGCCTAATATGCTTATATATTGCGTTTTACGTGTTGATATTATATAAAATAAGCTTTACTTTTTTATAAAACTGTATTTGTTTTAGTAAATAATTAGTATTGGTAAATCTCTTATTTATAAAAAATAATAATTAAGTTGTTTGTTGTTTAGAATCATTATACATTTGCCCTAAATTTAAATAAGTCTAAAATAAGATAAAGGATAAAATGAAGAGTTTTAATGTTTTAATGTTTTGCATTTTTTGGGTGATTAGTGTTGCTGGACAATCTAATGTGGTTAAAGGAAGAGTGGTTGATCAAGATAATGCTCCAATTGCTTTTGTAAATGTGCAATTAGTAGGTACGGGTGTTGGTACAGTTAGCACAGATTCTGGTGATTATATTTTAACAAATGTAAACCCAGGTACATATACTATAAAAGCTAGCTTTATTGGCTATCAATCTGTTTCTCGTACTATAATAGTAGATAAAAATGAAGTGGTAGTAAACTTTGTTCTAAATACAGATCAAAGTACTTTGGAGAATATTACAATTTATGGTAGCAGCAATAAAAATGTAAAACAGGTAGAAAACCTAACTGGTTTGCCATTACCTATACAGGATCAAATACAGAATATTACTTTAGTATCTGACCACGTAATTCAAGAACAAGGAGCATTAAGTATAACCGATGCTGCTAGAAACGTTGCTGGTGTTACTCAATTTGCTACCTATGGTGGTGTTAGAGAAAGTATGAGTATTAGAGGTTTTAGAGGTACTCCTGTGTTGAAGAATGGTGTAGCGCTAGATTCTGATTTTCGTACATCTTCGGCTATCTCTGATATGCAAGGAGTAGAGAGTATCCAGGTGTTAAAAGGATCGGCATCTATTGGACAAGGTTTAGGACAAGGTTTAGGAAGTGCTGGTGGTGTTATAAATGTTGTTACTAAAACTCCAAATTTCAGAAACAAAAGAGAAGTTTCTTTTAGAGCAGGTTCCTATGGGCAGGTTCGTCCAACTGTAGATATAGAACAAATTTTGGATAAAAAAGAAAGTGTTTCATTACGCTTTAATGGTGCTTATGAAAGTTATGATGGATACCGCATTCACACAGGTGGAGATAAAGTTTATGTAAACCCTTCTCTTACGTATAAAATTGACGATAAAACCAGCATTACAGCTGAGTTTGATTATCTAAAGAGTAATGCTGTACCAGATAGAGGGACAGTGAACTTAGGACCAGATACTATGGAGCGTCTTTATAAAATGCCTCACAATAAGTTTTTAGGATTCAAAGGAGATTATTATGATGCTGAGGTTATGACTTATGGAATTCGTTTTCAAAGAGAACTTACAGAAAAGTTGAGCCTTAAAATATCTTCTTTTAGTGCACAAAACAAGATCGATCAAAGAGGTGCTACTTTAAGTAAAGCAAATCCTCAAGGTACTACTGAAGAAGAGTTAAAATGGATTAATAGAGGGATTAGTAAAAGTGCATCTAAAGATCAAAATTCTGTCTTTCAAGTAGATTTGGTAGGTAAAGATATTGTTACAGGTATCGCTAAGCACACTTTCCAGGTAGGTTTCGATTTTAGACAATCTAGAGTTACTAGCGATGCTTATAATACAATTTATCAAGGGAAAGAATTAGGGAGAAACGGTAAAATTGATACAATCGACGTGTTAGGAGATATTTCTAATGAAGAACCTAGCGATTTATATTTTGACTTAAGTGGACAAACTATTGTTACAACTCCTACTTATGGTTTTATGGCTCAAGATTTTATTGAGCTAGGCCAATATGTTAAAGCACTTGTTGGTGTGAGATATAGTAGACTAAATGGTGTTACTACTGAAAATGCTACAGTTGATAGATGGAATCCAATTGTAGGTATAATTGTGAGTCCAATACAAAATGTTAATCTATTCGGTTCATATACTACTACTTCAAGTTTAAGACAATCTAATAGTAAACTTGAATCAGGTGGCTTCGCTGGACCACAAGATACAAAGCAATTTGAATTTGGATTTAAATCTAGTTGGTTAAGCGATCAATTACTATTCAATGTAACTTATTTTGATGCAACTAATAAAAATATTTTAGCACAAGTTTATAACCCTAATGGTTCGGCTGTTGTAGATACTTTTGAAAAAGCAGGAGATTTAGCAAGACGCGGTGTAGAGATTGACATTAATGGTAAAATTAGTAATAGTTTAGAAGTTATGTTAGGTTATGCCTTTTTAGATGCAAAATATAAAGGTAGCCCTATTTATCAAGAAGGTTCTGCACCAATGAATTCACCAGCACATACAGCTAATGGTTGGCTTAATTATAAGTTCAATAATGGCAAATTAAAAGGATTGTCTTTTGGTGGTGGAATTTACTTTGTAGGAAAAAGACCGGTGAATGAGTTTAATTTAAAGCCAGATGCTCATGGAAGTATGATAGGAGAGAAACCGTTTGATATGCCTGATTATACAACAGTGAATGCACAAGTTTCATACAGTTATAAATCAGCAACTTTACGAGTATATGCTAATAATATTTTTAATACAACAGGATATACTTCTTATTACCGCGGTGGATATATTAATGAAAGTGCCCCACGTAACTTTGCTGCTCAGTTAAGTTATAGATTTTAAAAAAGAAATTAGTTATTTTTAGTTATATGTATTTATAGAAGAAACGAGATAGATTATTTCTATCTCGTTTTTTATTTATTTGAATTAGAATGCAGTAGCCAGAAGTTTGATGAAAAACAGATATAAAACCCAAAAGATTGTAAAGTATAACATTTCTTTATAATTGTACAGTTTTTTTCATCGATAAAAAGAGTAACTTTGCTATATAACCAAATGTATATTTAATATTATGTATCCACAAGAAATAGTAAACCCAATGCGTCAAGAGTTAATTGATGCAGGATTCGAATCATTAAGTACTGCGGAGCAAGTTGAGCAAGCTCTAGCAAGAACAGGTACAACTTTAGTAGTTGTAAACTCCGTTTGTGGTTGTGCAGCTAGAAATGCAAGACCAGGAGCAATTAATAGTTTAAAAGGAGCTAAAAAACCTGAAAATATTGTTACTGTATTTGCTGGTGTAGATAGAGATGCAGTTGATGTTGCACGTAAGCATATGTTCCCTTTTCCTCCATCTTCTCCAAGTATGGCTTTGTTTAAAGATGGTGAGTTAGTACACATGTTAGAAAGACATCATATTGAAGGACATTCTGCTGAGGTTATCACAGAGAATTTAATAGATGCCTTCCAAGAATATTGTTAAAAAAAGACCACCTTTAAAGGTGGTCTTTTTTTTAAGTGTATATTTGCTTATTATTTCATAAGTAAAAATGCAAAAAATCATTTCTTACCCATTGTCGGTTATTTTTATTATACTGATAGTAATTGTCCTGCTAGTTTTTCACGTATTGCAGTGGATAGCTTTAAATGTATTTGGCTATAAAAGTCATAAAAAAGTAGTAGATTTTCTAGTATGGTCGTTAATGAAAAGTTGTTTAGTACTTGGAACAACTTTTAAGTTAAGAGGAAGTACTAATGTACCAAATGATCGACCAGTAATTTTTGTATCTAATCATCAAAGTATGTTTGATATTCCAATGATTATTTGGTTTTTTAGAAATAATGACCCAAAGTTTGTTAGCAAGAAAGAATTGGGTAAAGGTATACCAAGTGTATCTTATAATTTAAAACATGGAGGATCTGTTTTGATCGATAGGAAAGATGCGAAACAGTCTTTAACTGAAATTAAAAAATTAGGAAAGTATATTTCAGAACATAATCGTTCTGCTGTTATATTCCCAGAAGGCACTAGAAGCAGAAACGGAAAATTAAAACGTTTTTCTGAAAATGGATTAAAGATGCTTTATAAGTTCGCACCAAATGCTTATATAGTTCCCCTTACTATAAATAATTCATGGAAGCTGTTTAGATATGGGAATTTTCCTTTGGGAATAAATGCCAAAGTGGAATTATACGCCCATCCTTACTTTAAATCTGAAGATTATAGTTTTGAGCAAGTTTTTGAAAGAGTTCAAGAACAAATCGAATCTAAACTAAATTAATATATAACTATTTAAGTAATAGATAGCTCTAATCAAGCTGTTTTATCTTAAAAAAAAATTTGTTATTATGTCGATTAAAAATGTACGTCTAGAAGTAATGCAATTTCTAGAAAAAAATATTGATACTTTCGTAGAAAGTTACCTTATCCCTGTAGAAAAAATTTGGCAGCCATCTGATTTGTTACCAGATTCAGAGAGCGAGAATTTTATTGAGGAGGTAAGAGAATTACGTGAGTTTGCTAAAGAGTTACCATATGATTTTTGGGTAACTTTAGTTGGTGATACTATTACTGAAGAAGCCTTGCCAACTTATGAGTCTTGGCTTATGGACGTAGAGGGTGTTAATCAAAAAGAAGGTGAAGCAGGAAATGGCTGGGCAAAATGGATCCGTCATTGGACTGGGGAGGAGAATCGTCATGGAGACCTTTTAAATAAGTACTTGTATCTTTCCGGTAGAGTTGACATGAAGCAGGTTGAGATTACTACACAATACTTGATTAATGATGGTTTTGACCCAGGAACAGATAGAGACCCTTACAAAAATTTTGTGTTTACAAGTTTTCAAGAGCTTGCTACTTATGTATCTCACCATAGAGTTGGTAAAATGGCCAAGACCTATGGAGATCATAGACTTTCTAAAATTTGTCGTTTAATTGCGGGAGATGAGATGCGTCACCACCATGCTTACTCCGAATTTGTAGATAGAATTTTCGAAATAGATCCAAGTGAGATGATGCTTGCTTTTGTGGATATGATGAAGCGTAAAATCACTATGCCTGCAAATCTTATTAGAGAGTCAGGTGGTAAAATGGGTGATGCTTTTGAAAAATTCTCTGATTCAGCTCAACGTATCGGAGTTTATACTGCATTTGATTATGTTGATATTATGGAGAAATTGATCCAACGTTGGCATATCGCTGATATTAATAATCTTACTGATGATGCAGAGAAAGCACGTGATTATCTAATGAAATTACCTGCGAGAATGCATCGTGTTGCTGAGAGAATGGTTGTTGAAAGAGAACCTCAGACTTTTAAATGGGTTCGTCCAGCTCTTATTGTTTAATTATTTTAAACCAATAAATGGATAATCAAGAATTAGTAGAAAAAGTGATAATCCAAGTTAAGCTTGCTTTGAAAGATAGTGAAAGTGGACATGATTGGTTTCACATTCAAAGGGTGTATAATAATGCACTGTATATTGCTAACAAGGAAGGTGAATGTGATATACTTGTAGTGCAATTATTGGCACTTCTACATGATATAGCAGATAGTAAGTTCTATAACGGAGATGAGACTATTGGTCCCAAGAAAGCCAGAGCCTTATTACAGGAGTTACAAGTGGATGGTTCTACAATTGACCATGTGATAAAGGGGATTGAGAATATTTCTTTTAAAGGAGGGAATTTTCAACAGACTTTTAAAAGTAAGGAGTTAGATATTGTACAAGATGCGGATCGCTTGGATGCCTTAGGAGCCATTGGTATAGCTAGGGCTTTTAATTACGGAGGGTATAAAAACAATACCATACATGATCCTGAAGTAGCCCCTATGCTAAATATGAATAAAGAAGAGTATAAGAAGTATCGTGGAACCACAATAAATCATTTTTATGAGAAGCTTTTTAAACTTAGACATAAAATGAATACCTCTTCA
Source organism: uncultured Flavobacterium sp. (assembly GCA_947632215.1). Taxonomy (GTDB): domain Bacteria; phylum Bacteroidota; class Bacteroidia; order Flavobacteriales; family Flavobacteriaceae; genus Flavobacterium. The sequence goes on from CANROJ010000021.1 coordinate 23,147, forward strand.
GGGAAGTGTTTAGCTGAACAAAGACACAAATATATGGAAGGCTTTGTGGCACAACTTTATCAAGAGTGGGATTTAAAATAAGACAATAAAATGAAAAAAGGAGCTAATTAATTAGCTCCTTTTTTTATTTTATTGTTACAACGTTCGTTGTCTTACTTTACTTCTGATATTCTCAATGTGTTTACCATTCCTTTTTCGATGATAGGCATTGCAGCAAGGTTGATTACCATATCTCCTTTATTTGCAAGTCCTTTCTCATAAACCATATGATTGATATCCTCAATAGTTTCATCTGTACTTACAAATTTATCGTAATAGAAGGCTTGTACTCCCCATAGAAGATTTAGCTGGGTGATGATTCTCTTATTCGAAGAGAAAACAAGTATATTACTACTAGGTCTCCATGCTGATATTTGGAAGGCTGTATACCCACTATTTGTTAATGTACAAATAGCTTTAGCTTCAATATCATTGGCCATTAAAGCCGCATGATAACAGATGTTTTTAGTTATGTAGCGATTTGTTTTAATTGTAGGTGGACTTTGCGGTACTTTTATAATCGGTGAATCTTCTACACTTTGAATAATTTGTGTCATCTTTTCAATTACCTGTACAGGATAAGTTCCTACAGATGTTTCTCCAGATAACATTACTGCATCTGCTCCATCCATTACAGAGTTAGCTACATCGTTTACCTCTGCTCTAGTTGGAGTTAAGCTAGAAATCATGGTTTCCATCATTTGTGTGGCGATGATAACTGGTATTCTAGCATTTTTAGCCACAATAACAAGTTGCTTTTGAATCAAAGGAACTTCTTGAGCTGGGATTTCTACACCAAGGTCTCCACGGGCAACCATTAAACCATCACAACTTGTAACTATCTTTTCAATATTGGTTACGGCTTCTGGTTTTTCAATCTTTGCAATAATAGGTATTTTGTGATCAGAATGTTCATCTATTAAAGCTTTTAAGTCTTTTAAGTCTTCAGGAGTTCTAACAAATGAAAGAGCAATCCAATCTACTTGAGCTTTAATAGCAAAAATAGCATCTTTGATATCCTTTTGTGTTAAGGCTGGTAAAGACACTTTAGTCATAGGAAGGTTAACTCCTTTTTTGGATTTTAGGGGACCACCTTGGATAACTTTAGCTGTTACTTCGTCTTGTTTATTTGTAGATAATACTTCAAAGATTAATTTTCCGTCATCTAAAAGAATTCTCTCTCCAGCATTAACATCTTCAGGGAATTTTTGATAATTCATATAAACACGCTTCGCGTCTCCTTTGAATTCCTCTTTTGTAGAAAAAGTAATAACATCTCCAGGATTAACTACAACATCCTCTGCCATTATACCAACTCTAAGTTTAGGTCCTTGTAAGTCTCCTAAAATTGAAGTTGTATATCCGTACTGCTCATTTAGTTCACGGATTATATTTATCTTTTCTTGAACATCTTGGTAATCAGCATGGGAGAAGTTTATTCTAAAAACGTTAACTCCTGCTTTAATCATATCATGCAACACTTGTTTTGAGCTAGATGCTGGACCTAAGGTTGCTACGATTTTGGTTTTCTTTTGTGCTACCATATTTTTAAAAAATCAGGTTTTTTCTATATTTAATTGTCTCTTGCTTTAATTCATAAGCGGTAGAGAATATTTTTACTGTGTTTAATTTCTCGATTATTTTTGAAAGATCTAACGAATCATCAGCATCTTCAATCTTAATTAAATAGTCCACATTCTTTAATTCAGGAACTAAATAACCTTGTTTTGTTATAGCATGATTTCTCCCAGTGAATAATGGAGATATCAAATCTGTATCGGGTAGTATAAATGCTTTATTCGAGACTAATTTCCATAAAACGTGAAGATCTTGATCTTCATATTCAAAGATTGAGAATCTAGCATTTCCTTCTTCAGTTTCGATTAGGATATCGGAATGTTGTCTTTCGAGGAAAAATTGTAAGATAGTATTAATGCTATAAACGACCTTAAAGTCTTCTTTTCTGGAAGAATGTATGGCTATTATTCTATAGTCATCCGTATCTAATTCGATTACCTTAGATGGTTTCATTACCCCAAATGAGATTTGCGTTAATTACAAAGGTACAATATTTAAAACGAAAAAGTTTGTTTTTGATTAAAAGAGGGAGTATTAGGGTGTTAAAAAAATATAAATAAATTATTTTTCTATTTGTTCTTGCAATGCAAAATATGCTCTTTGCGCTGCTTTTTCCTCTGCTTTTTTCTTAGATGTAGCCCTAGCTTTAGAAACTAGTTTTGCATCTATATAAAGTCGAACCCCAAAGTATTTTAATTCCTCTGCGGTATCCTCTTCATAAGTGTCAAATCTAAAGGTATGTTTCTTTTTTTGACACCATTCAATAAGTAAACTTTTATAGCTGGTAATTTTTGTTTCTAGTTGTTCTATATCTGCTACTTTAGAGAGCAGTTTTTCATGAATAAACCGTTCACAAGCTGGATAACCTAAATCAAGGTAAATAGCACCTATTAAGGATTCTAAAAGGTTTCCATGTATATTCTCACCAAATTGTTGGTTTCCCATCTTGCTTTGGACATGACTTATTAAGTTTAGTTCTTTTCCTAAAGCATTTAAGTTCTCTCTAGAAACGATCTTAGAGCGCATTTTTGTAAGGTATCCTTCATCTCCATTGGCTACTTGTAAGTAAAGATATGAAGCGATAATAGAGCTTAACATTGCGTCTCCTAGAAATTCCAATCTTTCATAATTAGTTGGATTTCCATTTTGATCAACTTTATTCATAGAGCGATGAGTAAAAGCTAGCTCATATATTAAAGGGTCTAAAGGAGACATTCCAATTATGTTAGCTATTTTACTTGAAAAATTCCCGTACTTATTGGAAGTACGGGAATTTTTAAAGATCTTATTTAAGAACTTACTCATCATAAGGATGGGCTAGTTTTCAAGTTTTTTTACTAATACACATGCATTGTGACCACCAAAACCAAAAGTGTTGCTCATTCCAACTTTAATATCTCTTTTTTGAGCTTTGTTGAAAGTGAAATTTAATTTTGGATCTATTGCTTCGTCATCTGTAAAGTGATTAATTGTTGGAGGTACAATACCATGTTCAAGTGAAAGTATTACAGAGATAGCTTCAATTACTCCAGCTGCTCCTAGTAAGTGACCTGTCATTGATTTAGTAGAGTTTAGGTTCATGTTATATGCATGATCTCCAAACACTTTAAGAATAGCTTTGCTTTCTGCAATATCGCCAAGAGGAGTTGAAGTACCATGTAGGTTTAAAACATCTACATCACTTGGAGAAAGCCCAGCATCACGTAAACAGTTTAGCATTACGTTAGTTGCTCCTAGTCCTTCTGGATGAGGTGCAGTTAGATGGTGAGCATCGGCAGACATTCCACCTCCACCGATTTCACAGTATATTTTAGCTCCACGTGCAACTGCATGTTCGTATTCTTCTAAAATCATAGCTCCAGAACCTTCCCCTAGGACGAAACCTTCGCGATCTTTGTCCATTGGACGAGAAGCTGTTGTTGGGTCGTCATTTCTAGTAGAAAGCGCATGCATTGCATTAAATCCACCAATTCCTGCTATAGTTACAGCTGCTTCAGAACCCCCTGTCACAATTATATCAGCCATACCTAAACGAATATAGTTAAAAGCATCTATAATAGCGTTTGTTGAAGAAGCACAAGCCGATACTGTAGTAAAGTTTGGCCCTCTTAAACCATATTTCATAGAAATATGTCCTCCTGCAATATCTGCAATCATTTTAGGTATAAAGAAAGGATTGAATTTAGGTGTTCCATTTCCGTTAACAAAGTTTGTTACCTCTGTTTGGAAAGTATCTAATCCTCCAATTCCTGATCCCCAGATTACTCCGGCTCTGTCTCTATCAATAGTATCAAGATCTAATCCTGAATTTGTTATAGCCTCTGCTGCACTTACTAAAGCGTATTGTGCATAGCGATCCATTTTACGTGCTTCTTTTCTCTCGATAAAATCCTCAACATTAAAGTTTTTTACCTCACACGCAAATTGTGTTTTGAAATTGGTCGCGTCAAAATATGTAATGGGTGCTGCTCCGCTTACTCCATTAATCAGGTTATTCCAATATTCTTGAATATTGTTTCCAATAGGAGTAAGTGCACCTAAACCTGTTACAACAACTCGCTTTAATTTCATAAAACTAAATTTTTTGGTTTATAATAAAAAAAACCCAATTTTTCACTTTTCAAAAAGGAAACATTGGGTTGTTTATTTGATGTATATCCTAGATTGTTTCCAATCTGTCCTTTTTTCTAAAAAAATTACTATACAGCAAAATAATAACGCCCACGTGTTTAGAAAAGACTAAACACGTGGGAATCAGTTATTATTTCTTAGCCTCTTCAATATAAGAGATAGCTTGTCCAACTGTAGCGATATTTTCAGCTTGGTCATCTGGAATTTGAATATCAAATTCTTTTTCGAACTCCATGATAAGCTCAACAGTATCTAGCGAATCAGCTCCTAAATCATTAGTGAAGCTTGCTTCTGCTACAACTTCGTTTTCGTCAACACCTAATTTGTCAACGATAATCGCTTTTACTCTTGATGCAATGTCTGACATAATCTTTAATTTTAAATTTAAATTCGTAGGCAAAAATAAAAAACTTTATTTTAAAACCTGATTTTTCATGTTAATTATCGGTGCGAAATTATGAAAATAATTAATACTTCTCACTATTTTTCTATTTAATGTCACATATTATTCTTTTTTTTGTACTCAGAATGAGTGTTTTAATTAAATAACAAGCTATTTAAACATGAAAAAAATCGCCTTATTTGCTTCAGGGTCAGGAACTAACGTAGAGAAAATAATAGAATACTTTGAAAGTAAATCTATTGTACACCAATATTTGATTTTAGCTAATAATCCTAATGCTAAGGTAATAGAAAAAGCCGAAAAAAGAAACATACCTGCAATCATTTTTGATAGAAATATGTTTAATGAGGGTAAAGTGGAGCAAATTTTAGAAGAGTTTAATCCAGATTTAATTGTTTTAGCCGGATTTTTATGGAAGTTTCCACAAAACTTAGTACTACAGTACCCTAATAAAATTATTAATATACATCCTTCGCTTTTACCATTGTATGGAGGTAAAGGAATGTACGGACATAATGTACATCAGGCTGTTTTACAAAACAATGACAACTACAGTGGTATAACTATTCATTATGTTAATGAGCATTATGATCAAGGTGGTATAATTTTGCAAAAACAAACGGATGTTTCTACTTGCGAATCTTGGGAACAAATTGCCAAGAAGGTACAAGTTTTAGAGCATCAATATTTTGGACAGGTCATCAATAAGCTATTATATGATAACTAAAACCTATCAAGTCATCCTTTATACAGACGGCTCATCTCGCGGTAATCCGGGACCAGGAGGTTATGGACTTATTTTAGAATGGGCCGGAAGAGGAGTCTTTAAAGAGTTCTCTCAAGGTTACAGGAAAACTACCAATAACAGAATGGAATTACTAGCTGTTATTGTAGGTTTAGAGAAGTTAAAGAACGATGGAACCAAGGTGTTGGTGGTTTCGGATTCAAAGTATGTAGTAGATTCTGTGAATAAAGGTTGGGTGTTTAGCTGGGTAAAGAAAGGATTTAAAGATAAGAAGAATCCTGACTTATGGCAGCGTTTCTTAGAAGTTTATCGCAAGCACCAAGTCGATTTTCAATGGGTAAAGGGGCATAATGATCATCCTATGAATGAGAGATGTGATCAATTAGCAGTGCAGGCTTCTAAGGATAAGGATGCGCTGGTAGATTTATATTATGAACAAAATCAATAGACTAACTTTATCGCAAAAGATATTATGTGATCTAAACAAAGTAATCCTTATTTAAATTTACGGTCTATAGGTGTATTTTGAATATATGTCTTAGGTATAATAGTCTTTGTCATGGTTAGATTTTTTATTTATCCATATAAGTGTGTTTTTATAACTATTATATTTTGTAGCCAAAAAAGTATTGCATTATATTTGCATCTTTATTTCTTAGTGAAAAATATGAACAAATTACTAATTGTGGGTACGGTAGCTTTTGATGCTATAGAGACTCCATTTGGCAAGACGGACAAGATTTTAGGGGGTGCAGCAACCTTTATAGGTTTAGCTGCTTCTTATTTTAATGTGGAATCTTCAATTGTTTCCATTGTAGGGGATGATTTTCCTAGTGAATACCTAGACTTGTTAAAAAGTAGAAATATCGATACCTCTGGAATTGAGGTAGTAAAAGGTGGTGAAACTTTTTTTTGGAGTGGAAGATATCACAATGATCTAAATTCACGTGATACTTTAGAAACCAGATTAAATGTTTTAGAAAATTTTAATCCTGTTGTGCCAAGCGATTTTAAAGCTGCAGATGTCGTTATGTTAGGTAACTTACATCCTAGTACACAAAAAAGTGTTTTAGATCAATTATCACATAAGCCAAAATTAGTAGTTTTAGATACAATGAATTTTTGGATGAATTGTGCACTAGAGGAGTTGAAGATTGTCTTAAAGCAAGTCGATGTTATTACTATTAACGAAGAAGAAGCCAGACAATTATCTGGAGAGTATTCTTTAGTTAAGGCTGCAGAGGTGATTCAGAATATGGGACCTAAGTATGTGGTTATAAAAAAAGGAGAACACGGTGCTCTACTTTTTTGTGAGAAAGACGTGTTTTTTGCTCCCGCTTTACCATTGAAAGAAGTATTTGATCCTACAGGTGCTGGTGATACTTTTGCAGGTGGTTTCGCAGGTTATCTTGCGCAAAGTAGTAATGTGTCTTTCAATAACATGAGAAATGCAATTATCCACGGGTCCAATTTAGCTTCCTTTTGCGTAGAGAAATTTGGAACTCAGCGCATGGTTTGTCTTCAGGAGAAAGAATGGAAAAATAGATTATGCGAATTCAAAACATTAACGCAATTTGATATTGAGTTAACTTAATAATATATATAAAAGCCTCATTATGGGGCTTTTTTTGGTCAAACATAAACCTTAAACACACACAACTATCAATTATGAGTGACGCACTTAAACACGAATGTGGGATTGCCTTATTAAGGCTAAAAAAACCATTATCCTATTACAAAGAAAAGTATGGTAGTGCATTTTATCCAATCCAAAAAATGTATTTATTGCTTGAGAAACAGCATAACCGTGGACAGGATGGTGCAGGTTTAGCTAGTATTAAGTTAGATATGGAGCCTGGTGAGCGCTATATTAGTAGAGTTCGTTCAAACCAAAGTCAACCAATTCAAGATATTTTTCAACAAATTAATGGTAGGATTAACAAAGAACTGTTAGAGCATCCAGAATATGTGGACGACGTTGATATGCAAAAAAAGAATATTCCTTTCTTAGGAGAAGTTTTCTTGGGACACGTACGATATGGAACTTTTGGCAAGAATAATATAGAAAGTGTACATCCTTTTTTGCGTCAAAATAATTGGATGCATCGTAATTTGATTTTAGCAGGAAACTTTAATTTGACTAACGTTAGAGAGTTGTTTCAAGACTTAGTTGCCCTTGGTCAGCATCCAAAAGAAATGTCAGATACCATTACGATAATGGAAAAGATTGGACATTTTTTAGACGATGAAGTTTCTGATTTATATTATAATATAAAAAGCGAAGGATATTCTAAAAAAGCTGCATCTCCAAAAATAGGAGAACGTTTAGATGTTGCAAGGATTTTAAAGCGTGCATCTAAAAACTGGGATGGCGGATTTGCTATGGCTGGAATGATTGGACATGGGGATTCGTTTGTTTTACGTGATCCAGCAGGAATTCGTCCGGTATATTTTTTAGATAATGAAGAAGTTACTGTCGTTGCTAGTGAAAGACCTGTTATTCAGACAGCTTTCAACGTAGATTTTAAGGATATTCAGGAGTTGAAGCCTGGAAGCGCTATTATTATTCGAAAAGATGCTAGCGTTCATTTTAGTCAGATTCTAGAGCCGTTACCTTTACGTGCTTGTTCTTTTGAAAGAGTATATTTTTCACGAGGAAATGATGCGGAAATTTACCAGGAAAGAAAAGATTTAGGAAAACTTATTTTTCCTCAAATTTTAAAAGCAATAGACAATGATACTGATAATTCGGTGTTTTCTTATATCCCAAATACCTCTGAGACTTCCTTCTTTGGTATGGTCGAAGGTGCACAAGACTATCTTAATCAACGTAAAATTGCGGATATCTTAGCCAATAAAGAGTCCTTGTCAGAAGATAAGTTGAAAGAAATTTTATCTGTTAAGTTGCGTACGGAAAAAATTGCTGTTAAAGATGCTAAATTAAGAACTTTTATTACTGATGATAGCAGTAGAGATGATTTAGTTGCTCATGTGTATGATGTTACTTATGGAGTTATTAAGCCAAGTGACAATCTTGTTATTATCGACGATAGTATTGTAAGAGGGACTACCTTGAAAAAGAGTATTATTCGAATGTTAGATCGATTAAATCCTAAGCAAATTGTTGTTGTTTCAGCAGCTCCTCAAGTCCGTTACCCAGACTGCTATGGTATTGATATGGCTAAGTTAGAAGGGTTAATTGCCTTTCAAGCAGCTATAGAGTTACTTAAAGAGAGAAATATGCATCAGGTTATTGAACAAGTCTATGCAAAATCCAAATTACAAGAAGATTTGGCTGATAAGGATATTATAAATTATGTAGAGGAGATTTATGCCCCTTTCACAGTTGAAGAAATTTCAGATAAGATTGCTCAAATGGTAACAGATCAGTATGTGAAATCTAATGTTAAAGTTGTTTTCCAAGATGTGAAGAATTTACATATTGCATGTCCAAAAAATCTTGGAGATTGGTATTTTACAGGTAATTATCCAACTATAGGAGGTAATCGTGTTGTGAATCGCGCTTTTATCAACTACTATGAAGGTAGAGATGAAAAGCCTTATTAAGATAAAAACATTATTATAAAACAAAGGGGCCGTCTCAATAAAAAATGAGACGGCCCTCTTT
>CANROJ010000022.1 GCA_947632215.1 uncultured Flavobacterium sp.
CCAAGTCCATTAGATTTTTTGTAACCTAAAATAAAAAACACCCAACTTTACATTTTTGGGTGTAAAATTGGGTGTTTGTGCTTTAACTGATTAAGTATCAGTATTTATTGCGGAGAAAGAGGGATTCGAACCCCCGGACCTGTTACAGTCAATAGTTTTCAAGACTACCGCAATCGACCACTCTGCCATTTCTCCAAGGTTATTCCTTTGGTCTAACTGAGTGCAAATATACATGTGCTAACTCGCTTTTGCAAGTGTTTTGGTGTTTTTTTCTTTCTTTAAGAATGCTTAATTTATATGGTATTGGTTGTGTATTAGTTAGCAAGATGAGTTTGGTAGTATTAGTGCTTAAGTAGGAATTAAAGTTGTTTAGATTCTAATAATTGACTCCGTGTTTTATATAGATTTATTGTCAAAGGGTTTAATTAAAAAGCATTATTATATTACCTTTGGATTTATTATTATTCTTATGAGCAGAAATACACCAGCTAATCGCAAGGCTGCAAGCCAGAAGATAGCAAAGAAAAAGCAAAAAGAGCAAGAGACTGCCGCAAAGCGCAAAGCTATGCTTAAAGAGATCTTAGACAAACAAAAAAACTCCTAATTAAATATTAGGCTTTAAGATTAATATATATATAACATATCCATATTCTTTTATCCAAGTCAGGTAAATGAGTATGGATTTTTTGTTTTGTAATTAGGCGTAATGTAAGTTAAGGGCTATTTTAAGTTTTTAGTTAGATGCTTATTTATAAGGTTTTAGATGATTCGATATATTGTATTTCTCTGGAGTGAGTAGGGGAGTGCAGTACTGGTGTAAGGGGCAGATAATTTAAAATTTTGTTGTCCATTTTAGATTTATAGAGGGAAAATAAGCTTGTTTTTTTTTGATTTTTTTCCTTTTAGAACCCTAAGATATTTGTTGTTAGTTATAACTAATCTTTAAGATAGATTATTAGCAAACACGTTAGTGTTTTCGCACCTTTGCCAGGAAAAATTAATTGAAATGATTGTAAGGATTTACCCTAAAGATTACCCGAGATTACGTCAGATTTGGCAGAGTGCTGTCTTGGCAACTCACGATTTTCTAAAAGATGAAGATTTTGAGTTTTTGCAAAATAATCTATCTTCTTATTTCGAGAATATTGATCTCTATGGTTATTACGATCCAGAAGGGCAGATTCTGGGGTTTATGGGAGTCGTTTCGGATTCTTTAGAAATGATTTTTGTTGATAATCCTTGTCGTCGTATGGGAATAGGTCGAGCTCTTATTAGATATGCCATGGGAAAATTAGCAGTGCAAAACGTTCAAGTTAACCAGCAAAATACTACAGCCGTTAAATTCTATCTTCACTTTGGTTTTAAAGCCGCTAGTACCCAGGCTTTTGATCGCCATGGAAAACCTTATCCAATTATAAATATGACCTATAGTGAATAACAGCATTAGTTAAGCACTTTTAAATATTGATTTAAAGGTTGAAATAATCATGTTAGAACTTAATTACAGATAAAAGAGTCTTTTATATTTTATTTATGATTTAAAAGGAGTGTTATTGTTTTTTAACTTCTATTTTTGTGGTTCATCAAATATATAAATTATGTTAACTCAAGATCAAAAGGATACTATTTTAGCCACTGTTCCAGTATTAAGAGAAGGTGGGGTAGCCCTTACTACGCATTTTTACAAGCGATTGTTTACACATCACCCAGAATTGAAAAATCTATTTAATATGGGGAATCAAAACGCAGGAAAGCAGCAAATGGCTTTAGCTATGGCTGTACTGGGATATGCAGAGAATATTGCCAATCCTGCTGTACTTATGCCTGTGGTTAATTCTATCGGACATAAACACACTAGTTTGAATATTACCCCAGAGCAGTATGATGTAGTAGGTCATCACTTAATTGAATCAATTAAAGAGGTATTAGGTGAGGCTGCAACTCCGGATATTGTTCAGGCCTGGGCCGTAGCTTATAATCAATTGGCAGAGATCATGAAATCTCATGAAAAAGGGCTTTATGATCAAAAAGAACAAGCGCCTAACTCATGGTTAGGTTACAAAGAGTTTGTGGTGAGTAGCAAAGTGAAGGAGTCTTCCGAGATTACTTCCTTTTATTTAGTACCAAAGGATAAATCAAATGTACCAGAGTATAAGAGCGGTCAATATGTTAGTTTGAAAATCTATATTCCAGCCCTAGGCTTGACTCAAATACGTCAATATAGTTTATCTCAGGCTCCTAATGGAAAAGAATTTAGAATTTCTGTAAAGAAAGAGATTAAACCAAATCCAAGTAAAAACGGAATCATCAGCAATTATATTCACGACAACCTAGAAATAGGCAATAGTGTAGAGCTTAGCGCTCCTTCTGGGGTATTCACATTGAATGAGTCAGATAGAACCAAGGTTTTTGTTAGTGGTGGAATAGGATTAACTCCTTTAATGGCAATGCTTGAAACTATAGCTTTAACTAAAGACTCTAAGGTAATTTGGATTCACGGGGCCAGAGACAGTAAAGTTCAAGCCTTTAGAACTAGGGTAGAGCAACTACAAAGTAGCTCTGATTCTATAAAGGTGATTAATTTCTATGATCAATTATTAGACTCTTCACTTAGTTCAACCCTTTATCAAGGTGTTGTAGATTTACCTAGTATACAAGGTGTTGTGTTTGATAATTCTATGGATTATTACCTATGTGGGCCAACGCTATTTTTAGAAAAACAAATCAAAGATTTAAAGAATCTAGGTATTAATCCAGATCAAATTTTCTTTGAAGAGTTTGGACCTGCTACACTGTAAGGCAAAATGATTTTAAAGATTACACTTTTAAATAGATAGGTTTTTATTTTAAGACTTTAACTTGGCCTAATAGTAATATTATCTATTAGGTTATGTTTTTAGTTGAGCAAATCTTTCTTTTAGAGAGAACTTTAATTTTTAAGATTTGTTGTTTTATTTAAGTTTTTTAAAAAAAATACTTAGCTTAAACTAATCTATTGTATTTAAGAGGTTTGTTTTAAATGTTAATTTTGTTGAATTCTATAGATTTTTTGTAATTGTTAAACTGTCAGATTGGTACAGGTTTTTTTCCAAGAGCTTGTGTTATTTGATTTATTTTTATTACATTAGCCAATATAAGTGGAATATAAAAGATATTTTTTCTTAAAAAAATATTAAAATTTGTATTTTAAATCTATCTATTTTAAATAGGAAATACATCTTCTTGAAATATTTAATTCTCTGCAGTAAACCAATTTACTCACTGATTAGAAAATTAAATACTTTAGTTCAAGTAGGGTGTTTAAAAATGAAAATTTTTCAATTTGTTTTTTTATATTTTTTAGCCCTTTGATTTGCAAAGGGCTTTTTTTATTGCTTTGCTTTTTGTTATCTCTCTACAGATGTTTATTATATCAATGCTATAAAGAGATAGCAATAAAAAAAGTGTGAAGTAATCATTTTAGATTATTTCACACTTTTAAAAGTTTATAAGCCCCTAGGGTCTTAGTATTTTGTATAGTCTGCTATCTCTAGTCCGTATCCAGTCATACCAACTCTTTTAGCCTGGGTTGAATTAGTCATAAGATTGATCTTATTGATTCCTAAATCATGTAAGATTTGTGCTCCAATTCCGAAATCTTTATCATCTGGAGCTAATTTAGCTGTATCTAAGTTTAACTCACCACCTTGTTCTTTTAATAAAGATAGACGAGTAAGTAGGCTCGATGAAATTTCTTCTTGGTTGATAAATAAGATTGCTCCTTTATCGGTTTGATTTATTTTTTCAAAAGCATTTTCAATTCTCTTATCTAGTTTACCACTTAAAGCATCTAAAATATCATTGGTCCCCAACATAGAGTTAATTCTAGTTAGAACTGGTTCATCATTTTCCCATTGACCTTTTGTAAGGGCTAAGTGAACTTGTTTGTTAGTGATTTGTTGGTAAGCTCTTAGGCGGAATTTTCCAAAACGGGTATTAATCTCAAAATCTTCTTTCTTTTGAATTAAGCTATCGTGTTTCATACGGTAGGCTACTAATTTCTCAATAGAAATAATTTTTAAATCCCATTTTTTCGCAACCTCTAAAAGTTGTGGTAATCTTGCCATTGTACCATCTTGATTTAGTATTTCTACTAAAATTCCAGCTGGTTTAAAGCCTGCTAAACGCGCCAAGTCTACCGCGGCTTCCGTATGACCGGTACGACGTAAAACTCCTCCTTGTTTTGCAATAAGAGGGAATATATGGCCTGGACGACCTAAGTCTTCGGCTTTAGTTTGATCTTTTACTAGGTACTCAATTGTCTTTGATCTATCATAGGTAGAAATACCTGTGGTACACCCATGTCCTTTTAAGTCTACAGAAACTGTGAAAGCAGTTTGGTGTAATACTGTATTGTCGGTTACCATTGGGTGTAAGTCTAATTCTTTACATCTACTTTGGGTAAGTGGTGCACAAATCAGGCCTCTACCATGAGTAGCCATGAAATTTATCATCTCAGGGGTAACCATTTCTGCAGCGGCAATAAAATCCCCTTCATTTTCACGATCCTCATCATCTACTACGATGATTACCTTTCCTTGGCGAATATCTTCGATAGCCTCCTCGATAGTGTTTAATTCAATGTGATTCTGTGACATTATAGTTGTGTTTTCTCTTGTTAGTATGTTATGTTATTCTTCAAGCTTTTCAGAGCCTTTTTTTGCTTTAATCTTATTCTTTAGAGTGTTAAATAAATCCACAATAAAGTCTATTGGTGCGCTAAAGTTTACATCTCCATTATCCTTTGTAGCCACATAGGTTAAATATACGGCCAAGGGAGTAAGGGCTAGTGGCCCGATCCATGCACCTAGTATTGGTGGCATACCATCTTCTTGGGCAACTTTAGTACCAAAGGTATTAATAAAATGGTAGGATATAAATATTATAACGGCGAAAACCATTGGTAATCCAAGACCTCCTTTTCGAATAATAGCCCCTAATGGCGCGCCAATGTAAAACATTAAGAAACACGAAAAAGCAATTACAAATTTTTGGTATAATGCTAAATGGTGTGAGTTAATGTGTTTTTTCTGAGCTAGAATAGTAGCATCATTAGTGTCTGCATTAAAGACTTGATTACTTGTGTATTCTTGGGCAGTTTGCAGGATTCTTTGTTGATTGATTAACTCAAAGTCTGCTAGTATATCCACGGGTGCAACCTTGTAGTATGTGAAAATAGTATCCCTAGCGCTTGGATATAAATTATTGATTCGAATAGTTAAGTTATCTACATTAGAAATCTTATTGTTCTCTATGTTTGTGTCTAAGGAGTCAATAGTATAATTTAACTGAGATACATTTAGCATATGATGGGTATTGCTAATGGCATCTTGGTCATCTGTATTAGGATTTAAAGCCCCTAGATCCATATTAAGGGTGTAGCGGTCAAACTTTGCTTTTACAAAGGGATATTTCTTTTTTTGATTGTATGTCTTCCCCTCTATATCCTCGTAGTAATTACCATCGTATAAATGCAATTTCAAAAGATTGCTACTCTCGTTACTCTCTAATTCTCCATCTACCGATCGAATGACAGCTTTGTTTTCAAAACCTCCGGTATTTCGTATGTGCATCGTTACATTGTCCAGGTACTGTCCTTTATCTCCCGTTTTCTTATCTACTTTAATATTGGCGTTGCCGATTTCATTAAATTGTCCTTGAGCAATAGCCATGGCAGGTTTAGTCTGCATGATTTCTCGGCGCAAATTAATGAATTTGAATTCTGATTTTGGAATTACATCATTGGCAAACCAAAACGAAATAATAGCCAAAAGAGTAATAAAGATAGATAAGGGGCGCATTGCTCTGGCCAGGGAGATTCCCGAGGCTTTCATGGCTGCAAATTCGTAATTCTCAGCAAAGCTACCAAAGGTCATAATAGATGCTAAAAGCACTGAGAGTGGCAGTACTAATTGAACCATTTTAGGGGAGTAAAACAATAGGAATTGAATTACAACAATAACATCTAGATCTTTACCTGCTAGTTCGGTAATAAATAACCATACTCCTTGAAGAATGAATATGAAATACAAAATAGCAAAAACCGTAAAAAGGGTCGTTGTAAAGCTAGTTAGAATATAGCGGTCTAATATTTTCACAAAAAATAAAACTAATCTATTTTATTAATATAATAATCGGGATATGCCGACTCTGTAAAGGTAAAGTGATTTTTTGACATAGGAAGATTACTTTGGAAAGAATTAACCACCAAGGTAGATTTTGTGCCATTTTTATCTATTTGTACTTTCGTATAAATACTTTTCTTTGCCTCGTCAATACCCAATAATATAGATTCAATCTCACTGTTTTTATCTGTAGGGGTAAGTTTAATATACTGTATTTTTTTGCCTTGAATCACCGCCGTGGTATCCCATTGGAAATCATATCCAGTTTGGAAAAAATTAAATAAATCCGAAGGCAGTAGACTATTAGGGTTATTTTTAGTGTAATTAGTAATGGTAACTTCCATATCCTCCTCTGATATGGTGTATACTTTTTTTCCATCAAATATTCTAACCACATCCATGAATTCTAATTTATATAGATCATTTTGTAGGTCTAAATGCCCTGTAGTTTGATATTGAGGCTCAAGATCTGTTTTGTTAGTAGAGCTGTAGGTAAAATCTAAAGATACGCTTTGGTAATTCTTTGTTCTATTGCTGACCTCTTGTAGGTAGTTTTTTGCTCTTTGGCTGCTTTGAGCCACCATAGAGGTGATACTTAGAAACGATATAATGCTATAAATAAAAATTTTTTTCATCTGGGTGTTTTGTTTTTTAATTTTGGTTCAAAAATTGTTCCAAACTAACTAAATCCGGGATATTAACACTTCTGGCTTTACTACCTTCAAAAGGACCTACAATACCTGCAGCCTCTAATTGGTCAATAATTCTTCCAGCCCTGTTATACCCAAGTTTTAATTTACGTTGTAATAGTGATGCAGAGCCCTGTTGTGCAGTTACAATTACCTCTGCAGCTTCTCTAAATAATTGATCTCTTTCACTAATGTCTATATCTAAATTAGAACTAGATTCTTCCCCTACATATTCAGGTAATAAGAAGGCATCTGGATAGGCTTTTTGCGCGCCAATATAATCGGTAAGTTTCTCGACCTCTGGGGTGTCCACAAAAGCACATTGTACCCTAACTAGATCGTTTCCTTGGGTATATAGCATATCCCCTCTACCGATTAGTTGGTCGGCGCCAGCTCCATCTAAAATAGTTCTAGAGTCAATTTTAGAAGTAACTCTAAAGGCAATTCTAGCAGGGAAGTTGGCCTTTATAATACCTGTAATAACGTTCACTGATGGACGCTGAGTAGCTACAATAAGGTGAATACCTATGGCTCTGGCTAATTGTGCTAATCGGGCAATAGGAGTTTCTACGTCCTTACCTGCTGTCATAATTAAATCTGCAAACTCATCAATAACAAGTACGATATAGGGTAGGAATTGATGGCCGTTTTCTGGATTTAATTTTCTTTGTTTAAACTTCTCATTGTATTCTTTAATGGTTCTAACCGATGCATCTTTTAATAAGTTGTAGCGATTGTCCATTTCAATACACAAGGAGTTAAGTGTATGGATTACTTTGGTGTTATCTGTTATAATTGCGTCTTGACTATCGGGTAACTTAGCCAAGTAGTGTCTTTCGATTTTATTAAATAAGGTAAGCTCTACTTTCTTTGGATCCACTAATACAAATTTCACCTCTGCTGGATGTTTTTTGTATAGTAAAGAAGTAAGTAAGGCATTTAACCCTACCGATTTTCCTTGACCAGTGGCTCCTGCCATTAGCAAGTGAGGCATTTTGGCTAAATCCACCACAAAGGTTTCATTGGAGATAGTTTTTCCAAGTGCAACGGGTAGTTCCATTTCGGCATTTTGAAACTTAGGTGAAGCAATAACGCTTTTCATCGATACGATCGATGGCTTAGTATTAGGTACTTCAATACCAATGGTTCCTTTTCCAGGAATAGGAGCAATGATACGAATACCCAAGGCAGCTAAAGAAAGGGCTATGTCATCTTCAAGGTTTTTAATTTTTGAAATACGAACACCAGCCTCGGGAATGATTTCATATAAGGTTACTGTAGGACCTACGGTTGCTTTGATTTTAGCAATTTCAATTTTATAGTTCTTAAGGGTTTCTACAATATTGTTTTTATTAGTCTCTAACTCTTCCTGGTTAATGGTAATGCTAGAGTTTCCGTACTCTTTTAATATTTCAATCGAAGGAAACTTATAATTAGGCAATTCTAGGGTAGGGTCAAATTCTCCAAAATCTTGTACTAATTTAGAGGCTAAATTCTCCTCTAAAGTTTGTTCCTCTATTGGAGCTTGTATTTCAAGTTCTTGTGCTGTTTCTTTATTGGTTTGCTCTAAAGGAGTATGGCTAGTTTGCGAGTCAACACTAAGCTCTATATCCATTATGACTTGTTGGTTCTGGTTGTCTTGTAATATGGTAGTGTGTATACCACTTTGCATTGGTGTCTTTTCAGACTGCTCTTCGTTGTCGTGGTTAGCTTGTGTTTTAGGCTCTAATTCTAGCTCGGTATCTTGACCCTGTCGAGTCAGAGTAGGCTCATTTGATTCACTAAGGGGTAAATCTTCCGCTTTATTCTCAGATATTTGCTCACTACTTTGACTTTGCTGGTCAAAAGAAGCAGTCTTAGTTATAATTGGGTCTTTAAAATAATCTTCACTAGGTTCTTTTTTGGCTAACTGTTTTAAGAAGCTGGTTTTTATTTTCTCTAAGACATTTTTTATTTTCTCAGGAGATGGCTTAAATCTAAATAAAATAAAAGCAATGCTAAAGAGAATAATTACTAAAAATGCCCCGAAATTCCCAAGGTAATCCACTAAGTAATCATTGATTTCGTATCCTACACTTCCACCAAGTAAAGGATTACTAGACCAAAAGAAGCCAAAAAACACACTCAAGAGAATCAATAAAGCTAAATCCCAGAAGATAACATTCTTGATGCGCTTACTCTGCACCCCAAAAATTCCATAGATACCTGTGTGAACTAATATAATAGGAATCAAGAAGGCCGCTACACCAAAGCCGTTGTATATTAAAGTGTGGGCCAGCCAAACTCCTAGTTTACCAGTTTTATTAACTACTTGTGTTTGTCTTTGAGCTAAATCATGTAAGTTACTTTGGTCTATATTGCCTGTAGCAAAATAAGAAACAAAACTAATAATAAGTAGTATACCACAAAGCACTAGTAGTAACTGGAATAGAAATTTAGTTTTAAAAAGAGAGTGATTGTATTTTGGAGTTTGCTCTTGTTTTGTTTTAGCTTTTGTTTTGGTGGATGTATTATCTTTTTTCATTGGTGTTTTTATAACTAAAAAGCAGTAATATTAATGTATTAAAACTAGAATACTGCTATTAATAGTACCTTTAATAAAAGCAGGTCTTGCTTGTTAAAAAAAGACTATTAATAACAGTATTGAAAACTAAGTAAGACTATTTTAGAGCTTTTAAAGCTTCTTGGTAGTTTGGTTCTTCAGAAGTTTCACTTACTTGCTGAGTATAGATAACGTTTTGATTTTCATCTAAAATTACAATACTACGAGATAGTAATCCCTTTAAAGGACCATCAATGAAAATTAATCCGTAATCCTTACCAAATTTTCCTTCTCTGAAATCCGATAGCATTTCTACATTATCGATATTCTCTGCTGCGCAAAAACGAGCCTGAGCAAAAGGTAAATCACGAGATACACAAAGAACTACTGTGTTGTCAAGTGCTGCTGCATCTTGATTGAATTGTCTAACAGACATAGCACAGGTAGGAGTGTCTACGCTAGGAAAAATGTTTAGAACTACTTTTTTTCCTTTGTAGTCAGATAGGTTTTTATCTTCTAATTTTACGCTTACCAAATCAAACTCTGGAGCTTTGCTATTTACAGCAGGAAGCTCTGCAATGGTGTGAATTGGATTTTGTTTTAATGTTACTTGAGCCATAATTTATAGTTTTAATACTAAACAAAAATAGGTAAAATTTACTAAATTACCTTCCTTTAACTAGCTATTAATCTTAGCAATTTGCTAAAGTATTATTTAAAGCACGTTATTTTTTATAATCTTTTATATTTATCAAGCCTCTTATCAAGCCGCATAATAGCAGTGAGGCTTTGTTTTAATACTTTGAAATATAACACTTTTTTTTAAAACACTATAAAGTAATAGCTCTTAGACTTAAAGCTTAGTTGTAGTGGGGAAGACTAGACAAGACAAGAGTAATTAAAAAAGTAAAAGGGCTAATCTTGTGAAGATTAGCCCTTTTGTATTTTTTAATTCTTGTAGAATACGGTACTATTTATCAATAGATCCTAATACTCTTTTCATGAAAGAATTTACTGCATCTTTTTGTGTAGCACCTTCTTTGATCATTTTTTGAACCTCTAGTGCTCCATACATATTGGAAATAAGCTCTCCAATTACATCTAGTTCTTCATCTTTTAATGAAGGAACTTCTGTAAGGTTTTCTAGAACTTCAATTGCTTCAATGATGTAATCTTGATCGTTTTGCTCAATGAATTGAGTCAAATGTTTTATTACAGGTAATTTCATGTTATATAATCTTTAATTAAGATAATTTTGCCACTAACTCGTTAAGCACCTCTGCTTTATTTGTTTGTGCCTGTTCCACTAATTTACCATCAACAAAGGTTGCAAACGTTGGTAGATTGGTAACCTCTGCTAATTTTCTTGACTCAGGAAATTTCTCAGCATCAACTATTGCAAAAGTGATGTCTTGGTTCTCTGTAGCCAATTTTTTAAACTTAGGCTTCATAATTCTACAGTTACCACACCAAGTGGCAGAATACTGTACAACTACTTTATTGTTTTGGTTTACAACTTCTTGTAAATTATCTTGATCTAATTCTAAAAGCATAATATAAAATTTTATTGGTTACTTATCGTACAACGTTTTGTAAAAATGCGTGTTGTTTTCTTAGTGGTTGCTTAAGTATTCAGCCACACCTGTTCTATCAGCATTCATTGCTTGTTTTCCTTCTTCCCAGTTTGCAGGACAAACCTCTCCGAATTTTTGAACGTGAGCGTAAGCGTCAACTAATCTTAAGTATTCATTTACGTTTCTTCCAAGTGGCATATCGTTAACAGATTCGTGGAAAATTTTTCCTGTCTCATCGATTAAGTAAGTAGCTCTGTAAGTAACGTTTGATCCTTTAACGATAACTGTATCTAAATCTGCGTCATATTCTTCTGACTCGATGTCTAAGATTCCTAAAACTGAAGATAGGTTTCTTTGAGTGTCAGCGATAAGTGGATAAGTAACTCCTTCAATTCCACCGTTATCTTTAGCTGTGTTTAACCAAGCAAAGTGTACTTCATTAGTGTCACAAGATGCTCCAATTACCATAGTGTTTCTTTTTTCGAACTCACCTAAAGCCTCTTGGAAGGCATGTAATTCTGTTGGACAAACGAAAGTGAAATCTTTTGGGTACCAGAATAATAATACTTTTTTGTTGTTTTTTGTTGCTTCTTCTAAAACATTGATTCTCAAATCATCTCCCATTTCTGATATTGCATCTACTGTGATGTTCGGGAATTGTTTACCTACTAAAGACATAATTTTTATTTTAAAGTTAATTGTATGTTTTCTTGTTATTTTCTATAGCAAATCTACCACCATATTTCTTTAATTAAAATCAAAAGTCATTAGTTGTTTTTATTAGAGTATAGATTTTTCTTATACTTGTTTGCTTGTGCGTATAAGTTAGTCTTATAGTGATCTTTACTGTTCTTACGGTATTTAGATAGCTATAAAAGGCATTGTTAAAAGACTTAGCGAGCTTTGCTAATTCTTTGTGGTAATCCTTCTTATTTTATAATTAAATGCGGCGAAGAGTAAAGTTACAAATGGGCTTAAATAGTTAAATACCGCATAAGGCAAGTAAGTTAAAGTTGGAATACCCAGTACTCCAGAGTGATAAGCTCCACAGGTATTCCACGGGATTAACACTGAGGTTACCGTACCGGAGTCCTCTAAGGTTCTACTTAGATTCTCTGGTGCTAGATTTTTCTCTTTGTAAGCCTGGGTAAACATCTTTCCTGGCACTACAATAGATAAATACTGATCAGAGGTCATCACGTTTATGGCTAAACAACTGGCAACTGTACTGGCAAATAAACCAAAAATACCATCTGCAATTTTTAAAAGCGACATGGAAATCTTTTGTAAAGCACCGATAGCCTCCATTGCACCACCAAAATACATGGCACATAGAATTAACCAAACCGTGTTTAACATACTAGCCATTCCACCTGCTTCAAATAAGCCATTTAAGCTTTCAATAGGGGAGATAATGTGTATATCTGTAGTTAAGGCAAGCATGATGCCTTTATAAGCATTGTAAAAAGAGTAGGTGTCTCCTCCAGAAATAGTCAATACTATTTCAGGTTGAAAAATAAGGGCGAAAATAGCACCTAGTAGAGTACCTGCTAGTAAAGCGGCAATTGGCGGTACGCGTTTTACAATTAACACTATTACCGTAATAGGTACTAAGAAGAGCCAAGGTGTAATTAGAAAAGTATTAGAAATAGCATCTAAAGTTTCTTGAGTATTTACCATTGCCTCTGAGCTATAAATAACACCAAAGACTATAAAGACAAGTAGAGTTACTATATAGGTTGGTATGGTAGTTAAAGACATATACTTAATGTGGGTAAATAAATCGGTTCCCACCATAGCTGGAGCTAGATTTGTGGTATCTGACAAAGGCGATAATTTATCTCCAAAGTAAGCACCTGATATTACTGCTCCCCCTACAATACCTATTGGCATACCAAGAGCAGTTCCAATACCCACTAGAGCAATACCTACGGTTGCCGAAGTAGTCCATGAGCTTCCTGTGGCCACCGCGATAATAGAGGTAATTATAACACAGGCTGGCAAGTATATAGTGGGATGTAAGATTTGTAGTCCGTAATAAATCATACTTGGAATAATACCACTAATTAACCAGGTTCCCGATAGTGCACCCACTAAGAGAAGAATAAAAATAGCACTAGAGGTGTCCTTAACGTTATTGGTGATTTGTATCAGGATTTGCTCATAAGAGACTCTATTGTAAACCCCTACACCCATAGCAATAGTACCGCCTATTAGAAGGATAAACTGGTTGGTTCCCCCTAAAGCATCATCTTGGAATATATATACGTTAATCGCCAATAAAGATACAAGGGCTATTACGGGAATTAAAGCTTGTATTAAAGAGATCTCTTTGACAGAGGATTCTTTTGTGGTACTCATCTATGTTGTTTTTAAATTTAATGCGAAATTAAACAAATATTTTATTTTAACAGACTTGCCTATTCAGTGGCTTCAATAATTGTCTTAATTTATCGGCTCTATATTATTGATTTTTAAAAAGTTGTTCTTTATTACTTCGTTTTTTTGTGTTTTTGCTATTTTAGTCTTCTATTATTAAAATTAAAAAGACTATATTTACTACATTGTTTAAGATATCAAAATTTTCTGTTTTGAAAGTTTAACAACAAATTGTTTTGTTGTTCAGATATGAATTATTGTTGTAAGGCGATTTTAACGTCTATAAGAGCTACTTATTCCAGAAATAAGTAGCTTTTTTTATACTTGCCCATTATCTTTGTTAAATCTAAAAAGACTATACTATGATTGTACGTGAGAAAACACACGTGTTAAAAATGCTTTTTGTTTGGAAAGGTTCTGTGTTATATAAAATAGGCCCCACATTATTAGGAGTTTTTACTTTCTCATGGATTGTGTACTTTGCTAGATACATGTTTCCCCAGGTAATAATACCTTTAAATGTAGGAGCTTTTACCTTAATCGGTATTTCCTTGGCTATATTTTTAGGCTTTTGTAATTCTGCGGCCTATGATCGTTTTTGGGAAGGTAGGAAAGCTTGGGGTAGTTTGGTGATTCACACCAGATCTATCGCTTTTCAAATTTTAAACTTCCTTCCAAATCATACCCAAAGTGATAGGCAAACCCAAAAGCAAGCCATTGGTTTGGTAATATCGTTTTGTTATGCTTTGAATTATCAGTTAAGAGGTAAAGAAGATTTTTCATATACCCAAAAATATTTAACTCCACAGGTGTATCAAAATATGATGCAGAAAAGATTCAAGCCTGCTTACTTACTCCATGAATTAACCCAATTAATAGCCTCATGTCAAAGACAAGGAAAGATAGATACCATTACCCAGGCTAGGATTGATCAAAATATAGAGGAGCTTTCTATTATTCTAGGAACTTGTGAGCGTATTATTCACACTAAGATTCCCTTTGTGTATTTTGTAATGCTACACCGTACCGTTTATATCTATTGCTTCCTTTTGCCTTTTGGGTTAATAGACCTTATTGTGTGGACAATGCCATTTATTGTAACTTTTGTGGCTTATACTTTCTTAGGTTTAGATTCCGTTGTAGATGAGATTGCAGAGCCCTTTGGAGAAGAACCCAACGATTTAGCCTTGGATCAAATGTGTGCCAATATTGAGCATTCTCTTTGTGAGATAAGTGATCTTCCACTACCAAGGCCAGTGGTGGCCAATGCCAATTATATTGTTAATTAAAACTAAGCCCGTGGTAAAGAGCAATAAACAAAAAGCCAAAAGTTTTTTAACAACCAGATGTAGATTGTTTTTTACGCCTTACAAATGTTATTATCTTTTATTTTAAAACAAAAGGGTATAGGATTTGTTTTATGTATTGCAAGACAGACTTTTATCTTAAAGAGCAGAACAGAGCAAAAAAAGCCAAGTATTTTATATAATAAAACACTTGGCTTTTTGCTGTTTTGTGGATTGATAAATTATTTTGCGTAACGTTTACTAGCCCCAACGCAAAGGATAACTCCTAGAGTTACTCCTAGCATTAGATTGCTAATGGATTCTCCAAGTAGTATTGCTGTTAAAGCCATGCCGAAAAAGGGTTGTAATAACTGTAATTGACCAACTTGGGCAATTCCTCCTTGAGCTAGGCCTTTGTACCAGAAGATAAAGCCAACAAACATACTTATAACTCCCATGTATAGAACACCTATCCAGCCCTGTATGTTTACTTGGAGTAGATTATCAGGAGCCTCTATGAACATCATAGGTAAAGACAGGGGTAAGCAGAACACTAATGCCCATGAAATGACTTGCCAACCTCCAAGAGTCTTGGATAAAACGGCACCTTTAGCATAACTCCAACCACATAGGATAATAGCTAAAAGCATTAGAATATTTCCCTTTAAACTTCCTTGAGCACCTTGAGTTAAGGCATAGCCAACCACTAAAGAAGCTCCAATGATTGAGAAAAGCCAAAATAGTTTATGAGGTCTTTCTTTGGCTATTAAAACTGCAAATATTGCCGTACACATAGGTAGCAGGCCTACAAAGACTAAAGAATCTCCAGAGCTTATATGTTGAAGGGCGATAGCCGAGAGTACCGGAAAGCCTATTACAGCACCTAGGGCCACAATTAAAATTGGTATAATTTGTTTTTTACTAGGGATTTTATCGTTGAACTTCCAAAGGCAAAATACAGCAAGTACTCCTGCAATACCTGCTCTACAGGCACTAGCAAATATAGGATCGAAGTAAAGAACTGCCATTTTAGTAAAAGGCATTGATCCACTAAATAGTAAAACTCCTATAAATCCGTTTAACCAACCATTGGAATCAGAGGATATGTTGTTGTTTAAAGTAGAGGTATGCTGCATCTTAAATTTTTTGCAAAGCTAAGACTTCCTTTTCATAGTACATAATAGGTTTTTAGTATATTTTAACTAAATTTTTTCATTAAATTTTTTCATTAAATTTTTTAACTAGAGTAACTTATAGTAATTTGTTCTTTACTGTAAAAAGCTATTAAAAATAGTAGACTATAGACATTGGTATGGTATTTATAACAAAAGAAAGTTTATTTTTGTCTGAGCGCCTTTAGTTAGGTATTAATAATGTTTGTTTTAAGAATCTATTTTTATGTTCGATTTTCGCTTGAGGGTTTTTTATAGCGTTGCTACCAAAGGGGGCTTTACTAAAGCAGCTCAAGATTTAGGTATCTCTCAGCCGGCGGTAACCAAGCATATAAAAGAAATAGAAAGCCATTACCAGGTACAATTATTCAATAGACACAGTATCCCTATTAGCCTAACTGCTCAAGGGGAAATGCTCTTGGTGTACGCTAAGGATATTTTTGATTTATACAACAAACTATCTTTCGATCTACAAACCCTAGGCAAAGGCATTGAAGGTAAGATTCGCATCGGGGCAAGTACCACTATTACCCAGTACGTTTTATCGGCATTGTTGGCTAATTTCCGAAGTAAATTAAGCGATGTTCAAGTCGAGGTGTTCTCCGAGAGCAGTGCTGTTTTAGAACATTTATTAATCGATAATCGCATCGATGTGGCTTTGGTAGAGAATCCAAGTGATAATGCCCGGATTAATTATCAAGAATTGATTAAAGATCCAATTGTGTTGGTTTGTAGAGTAGGTAATCCCTATGTACAAAGCCAAACTATTAGTGTTAAAGATCTTTTTAAACTTTCCTTTTTACTAAGAGAAAAAGGCTCAGGAACTTTAGAGCTTGTTAGTTTAAAGCTTAAAGAGATAGGCATAGATATTAATGATCTTAACTGTGAGATGACTTTTTCTTCTACCGAGAGTATTAAAATGTATTTGATGCACTCCAATAGTTTTGCTTTTATTTCCCAGCATGCAATAGTAAAAGAACTCAAGTATAAAGAACTTAGAATTATAAATATTGCCTGTTTGGAAATATCGCGCTATTTTGATGTTATCCAGATGCAAGGACAAAACAATACATTAGTTAAAACGTTTGTTGATTTTGCCAAGAGTTACGATTTTAAACTATAGTCAAACATATCATTATAGCAAAACATACTTTTTAATCTTTTTTGGATTTTTATTTGCTCCAACCAGCCGTTGTCTATAAATAAAAAAAGTCTGAATATACTATCCAGACTTTATTTTAGGTGAATCTACCAAGGGTAGATAAATGCTTTATGTAAAAATACAATTGCTTTTTTTAAAGAATTATACTTGTATGATTCCCAAGTTGAATTTCTTTTCAATAGGAGCGTGGTCTGCGGCTTCAATACCCATAGAAATCCATTTTCTTGTATCTAAAGGATCTATAATAGCATCTGTCCATATTCTAGAAGCTGCGTAATAAGGAGAAACCTGATTGTCGTATCTAGCCTTTATTTTGTCGTGTAATTCTTGTTCTTCTTCTTTGCTAAGTTCTTCTCCTTTTGCTTTTAAAGAAGAGGCCTCTATTTGGGTAAGTACTTTTGCAGCTTGACTTCCTCCCATTACTGCTAGTTCTGCACTTGGCCAGGCAAAGATTAAACGTGGATCATAAGCTTTTCCGCACATGGCATAATTTCCTGCCCCATAAGAGTTTCCTACAATAACGGTGAATTTAGGAACTACAGAGTTGGAAACAGCATTTACCATTTTTGCCCCATCTTTAATAATACCGCCATGTTCACTTTTGCTTCCAACCATAAATCCAGTAACATCTTGTATAAAGACTAGTGGAATTTTCTTTTGGTTGCAATTGGCAATAAAGCGCGTTGCTTTATCAGCTGAATCACTGTAAATAACACCTCCAAATTGCATTTCTCCTTTGGCATTTTTTACAACTTTTCTTTGATTGGCTACAATTCCAACCGACCAACCATCAATACGAGCATAAGCAGTGATGATGCTTTGACCATAGTCTTGTTTGTATTCTTGTATTTCGGAATTATCCACAAGGCGTTTTATGATTTGATGCATATCGTATTGTTCTGCGCGACTTTTGGGTAGAATTCCGTAAATTTCTTGAGGGTCTAAGGCTGGTTTTACAGGCTCTGAGCGGTTAAACCCAGCTTTTGTAAAGTCGCCTATTTTGTCCATCATATTGCGGATAATAGTTAAGGCGTCTTTATCGTCTTTTGCCTTGTAATCTGTTACTCCTGAGATACTACAATGAGTAGTTGCTCCTCCTAGGGTTTCATTATCGATAGTTTCTCCAATGGCTGCTTTAACTAAGTAGCTACCTGCCAGAAAAATACTTCCTGTTTTATCTACAATAAGAGCCTCGTCACTCATAATAGGTAAATAAGCTCCTCCAGCCACACAGCTTCCCATAACCGCGGCAATTTGAGTAATACCCATGCTACTCATAATGGCGTTATTTCTGAAAATTCTTCCAAAGTGTTCTTTGTCTGGAAATATTTCGTCTTGAAGGGGAAGATAAACTCCTGCGCTATCTACTAAATAGATAATAGGTAAGTTGTTTTCTATGGCAATTTCTTGTGCTCTTAGATTTTTTTTACCCGTCATTGGAAACCAAGCTCCTGCCTTTACAGTGGCATCATTGGCAACAACAATACATTGTTTGTTGCTAACATAACCTATTTTTACAACAACTCCTGCACTAGGGCATCCCCCGTGTTCTTGGTACATGTCATTGGCAGCTAAGGCAGCTATTTCAATACTAGGGGAATCTTTATCTAAAAGGTAATCAATACGCTCTCTAGCACTTAGTTTTCCTTGGCTGTGGAGTTTGTCTATTTTTTTTTGTCCACCACCAAGTTTTACTTTGATTAATTTACTATTAAGACCAGAGAGTAATAGCTTATTATAGTCTTCATTTATATTGAAATTTAAATCCATAATTTTTGCAAATATTTATCTATCTTTAGAATCGTTTTTGCTAATGTACAAAATAAAGTCAAAGGTAAAGTACGCCCTTGAAATAATAATTATTATTAATAACTTTACAATTACATAACATTAGAAAGATTTGTATTATTACTTTTGCCGCGTTTCACATAACATATATTTAACGATGTCACTAAACAATATTTTTCAGTTTTTAGTACCAAAGGATAAGGTGTTTTACCCTTTATTTGAGCAAGCAGCTCTTAAGTTGCAATTGCTATCTCAAACTCTTCACGAAGCAGTCAATGCTCCAAGTAAAGAAAGAGATAAAATGCTTAAGCAAGTTGAGAGTCTTCAATTAGAAATTGAGCAATTAACTCAAAGAACAAAAATTGAATTGGTTAAAAACTTTATTACTCCCTTTGATAGAGAGGATATTTACAATTTGATGACAGCAGTGGATCAAGTAGCAGATAACTTAGCAGATGGGGCTTCTCGTATGCGTTTGTATCAAATTGATAAAATCACTAAGCCACTTCGCAAGTTAACAGAAGCTAACTTAGATGCTTGTAGAGAAGTAAGTAAAGGTTTATTGGAACTTAAAAGTTTAAAGAACTTAAGTCTTTTAAGTGAAGTGTGTAAAAACATTGTACACTTAGAGAGAAAAGCAGATAAAGTATTTGATAAAGCTGTTTTAGATATTTTTGAAAATGAGAACGATGCCATCGAAATCATTAAGTATAAAGAAGTAATGTCTTCTTTAGAAAGCGCCACAGATAGTTGTAAAGATGTAGCAAATGTTCTAGAGACCATCACGGTAAAATATTCTTAATTAGCAGTCATAGTTTATGGAGTTTTTTTATGAGATGTTAAGTAGTCAAAGTGGTATAATGTTAATCATTATTATCATCCTAGCCTTAGGTTTTGACTATATTAACGGGTTTCACGATGCGGCGAATTCCATCGCAACGATTGTAACCACACGTGTATTAACGCCGTTTCAGGCTGTTCTATGGGCTGCGGTTTTTAACTTTGCTGCCTATTTTATCTCTCTTTACATTATTGGTGAATTTAAAATTGGTAATACCATAGCCAAGAGTGTTGGCGAGAATTTCATTACCCTAGAAGTTATATTTGCCGGTTTAGTTGCCGCTATTATATGGAACTTAATTACATGGAGATTAGGTATTCCTTCTTCTTCTTCACATACCTTAATTGGAGGTTTTATTGGAGCAGCCCTAGCATATGCAGGAGGTTTTGCACCAGGTGGAGAAGATGTGATTGCTTACTCTAAAGTGATTCCGATTTTCCTATTTATCTTTGGAGCTCCATTATTGGGTATGATTTTGGCCTATTTTATCACCGTGGCTATTCTATGGATATGTAGAACAAAGAATCCACATAAATGTGAAATTTGGTTTAAGCGTTTACAGTTAGTTTCTTCTGCACTATTCTCTTTGGGACATGGTGGAAATGATGCTCAAAAAGTAATGGGTATTATTGGGGCTGCTGTTATATTCTTCCATATAAATGTAGATCAAGATCCAGCTTATTTAGTAAGTGGAGTAGACACCTTTCAAGTGTTCGTTGAACACTGGTGGTGGGTTCCTTTAGCTTCTTTTATCTTCATTGCCCTGGGTACTTTATCTGGAGGATGGAAGATTGTAAAGACTATGGGTAGTAAGATTACAAAAGTTACACCACTAGAAGGAGTTGCTGCGGAAACTGCAGGTGCATTTGCTTTATATGTTTCAGAATATTTTGGAATTCCAGTATCTACAACTCATACCATTACAGGTTCTATTATTGGAGTTGGAATTACCAAAAGAGTATCAGCGGTACGTTGGGGAGTCACCATCAACCTTTTATGGGCTTGGATTCTAACTATTCCAGTATCAGCGGTATTGGCAATGATTGTATACTATATCATTACACTGGTATTGCATTAATAGCATTCTATATAAGTCTACAAGACTTAAAAAAGATTTTAAAAACACCTTATTTACAATAGTTCTCTATTGTAAATAAGGTGTTTTTTTATTTAGTAATGCTAGTAGCATAATTTATAGAAAGTGATAGAAAAAGTAGACAAACTTATAAAAAGGATAGAAAAAGTAGAAAATACTACTTAAAAATGCGTTTTATTTAATATAGAAGTGTACAAAAGAGTGTTAGAGGTATTTAATGTAATGAAAATTTCTATATTTGTATAAACTATTTAGGTATTTTTAATTAGACGTTAAGTTTTAAAAAATACCCTTATTTAGTTAACCTTTGTTGGCAAACAAGGTTTTTAAAGATGGGGATCTTTAAAAAGGGGCTGGTAAGATTTTCTTGTCAGCCTTTGTTTTTTTTTCTGTTTTGTGTAAAGCATAAAAAAAGGTTCTCCTTTGAAGGGAAAACCTTTTTTTAGTTTTAGTCTTTTTGTCCCATCATCATCAAATAGGCTTTTAGAAAGGAATCGATTTGGCCATTCATCACTGAATCAACATCTGTGCTTTCATGAGCAGTACGAACATCTTTGACTAATTTGTAAGGATGCATAACGTAGTTTCGAATTTGAGAACCCCATTCAATCTTTTTCTTATTGGCTTCAATCTCATCGCGCATTGCTTGTTTTTTCTTTAGTTCAATTTCGTATAATTGACTTTTTAAAAGTTGCATTGCCTTTAGTTTATTGTCCAATTGAGAACGCGTTTCGGAGTTTTCAATTACAATCCCAGTAGGGTGGTGACGAAGTCTTACAGCCGTTTCTACTTTGTTTACATTTTGGCCTCCAGCTCCACTTGAGCGCATTGTTTCCCAAGAGATCTCCGAGGGGTTAATCTCAATTTGGATGCTATCATCAGCTAATGGATAAACGTATACAGAGGCAAAAGAAGTATGTCTTTTACCATTGCTATCAAAGGGAGAGATTCGCACCAAACGGTGTACTCCATTTTCTCCTTTTAAGTAACCAAAGGCAAATTCAGCATCCATCTCTAGAGTTACTGTTTTAATTCCAGCTACCTCTCCAGGGTTATAGTTGAGTTCTTTTGGAGTTATTCCAAAATTTTGAGCCCACATTAAATACATACGCATTAACATCTCTGCCCAATCACAACTCTCTGTTCCACCTGCACCGGCGGTAATTTGAATTACAGCTCCCATGTTATCTCCTTCCTCTGAGAGCATATTTCGGAATTCTAATTCCTCAATTAATTCCAGGCTCTTGTCGTACTGGGTTTGTATTTCACCATCGGTGGCTTCTCCCATTTGGAAGAACTCTAGAAGAATATCCAATTCTTCGACGTTTTGCTCTGCTTCTTGAAACTGCTGCACCCATTTTTGTTTAGATTTTAAATTTTTAACAAAAATTTCGGCTTCTTTAGAATTGTTCCAAAAATCTGGATCAAAAGTCTTTTCTTGTTCATTTTCAATTTCTATGAGCTTTTTATCCACGTCAAAGATACCTCCTTAACGCACCAAGGCGATCAATAATGTCTTTTTGCAGTTCGTTTGATATCATAATTTTTAATACATTTATACAAAAATACTTATTCCAATTCAATTTATGGAAATTAATTTAATTAGTGATACAATTACAAAGCCTACCCCTGAGATGGTAAGCTATATGCTTAAGGCTAGGGTTGGAGATGATGTTTATAAGCAAGATGGAAGTACCAATGAGTTAGAACTTGCTGTTTCTGAGCTTTTTGGGATGGAGGCAGCTCTGTTTTTTCCATCGGGAACTATGGCCAATCAAGTGGCTTTAAAGTTACATACTCAGCCGGCAGACCAAATTATTTGCGATCAAAGTTCGCATATATATTTATTTGAAAGTGGTGGTGCAGCCTTCCATAGTGGACTAAGTTGTGCATTAATCGATGGAGACAGAGGAAGAATCTCTCTAGAGGATATACAAAAGGTTTATACAGATCCAACAAATATACATTTACCCCAGACCTCTTTAGTAGTGTTAGAAAACACTACTAATAAAGGGGGTGGAGCTTGCTATGAGATAGAAGAAATTGTAAAAATCGCAGAGTTCTGCCGATCTAAATCAATCAAACTCCATTTAGATGGGGCTCGTCTTTGGAACGCTTTAGTGGCTAAGAGTCAGCATCCGTCCCAGTATGGAGCATTATTTGATACTATTTCTGTTTGCTTCTCCAAGGGCTTAGGCGCACCTATTGGTTCTGTTTTACTAGGAAGTAAAGCAGATATTCAAAAAGCTACTCGTCTTCGTAAATTATACGGAGGAGGTATGCGACAAACAGGTTATTTAGCAGCAGCAGCATTGTTTGCCTTAAAGAATAATGTAAGCCGTTTACAAAGAGATCATTTTAGAGCAAAGCAATTAGAGATGCTTTTAAGGAAGAAAGATTATGTAAGTGAGGTTTTACCTGTGCAAACTAATATCGTGATTTTTAAGCTAATTAAACCAGCTTATAATCAGTTGTTCTTAGATAAGCTAAAGCAAAAGAATATTGCTATTAGTGAAATGGGACAAGGATGGCTTAGAATGGTCACTCATTTGGACTATCGAGAAGTAATGCATGAATACGTGATGGAGACTATAAGTAATATGGATATATAAGTTTATATACTTTAAAAAAAGACTGTATTTTACACTCTTTTAGATATATAGCAATATTTTAAGTTTATTTTAATGATTGCCAATCAATAAAATAGTACTTTTGTTTAGAATAAAGATAAATAATGGAAAAGTTAAAACAGCGTTGGGGCTTAACCTCAAATTATCAAGCAGTGATTATCTTAATTGTATTTGCAATCACGGGATCTACTTCTGCTTATATCTCTAAACCTATTTTATCATTTATAGGAATAGAGCGTGGAGTTATGCATCCGGTACCTTATTGGATTTTATATATAGTTTTAATTATGCCTGTTTACAAGGTTATGTTAATTACCATCGGTACTATATTTGGTCAAAGAACTTTCTTTGTGAATTTTGTTCGCAAGATGCTACAAAGAATGAAGCTGGGTTTTTTAATGCCGCAACCACAAGTTGTCAAACAGCGCGTTAAAGAATAATCTGTTTTATTTTTACTTTTGCAAAGGTGATTATAATAAATGTCCTTATTTGTAATGGTTTTTGTAAAAAAAGGCAAAGGTTTAAATTTTAGAGTTTAAACCCTTTGCCTTTTTTATTTTCTTGTATTTATACAATAGTATCCCCAGTTAAAATTAAACTAATTTTTTTAGCATTACTTGGTCTTCTGTGTAGGGCTTAGTTGTGTGTTTATAATTCTTTATTGTTTTGTTATCTTGTTTTATGCAAAATAAAGATACAAGGTCTTTTGTGAAGGTCTTCCTTGGTGTTCTTCCAAGCAATAGCTGGTTTGGTTTGAATAAACTCTGTTTCAAGGGTTATATCACATGCCACGCAGACCAAGGTGCTAGGATGAAGTATTTGAGACATATCAGCTAATAGTTGATTATTGCGGTAAGGCGTCTCAATAAATAACTGAGATTGGTTTTTTTCAAAAGATAATTTTTCTAAAGACTTTAAGGTATTTTTCTTGTCGGATTTATCAATAGGTAGATAACCGTTAAAAGCAAAGCTTTGCCCGTTTAATCCAGAGGCCATTAAAGACAATAGGATAGAAGAGGGGCCAACTAGGGGTTGAACCTTAATATTATTCTTATGTGCTAAATCTACAATTACTGCTCCTGGGTCGGCTACACCTGGACAACCAGCATCACTCATAAGTCCAATGCTTTTACCTTCTTTTAAGCTTTGTATATAACCGTTTAACTCTGACTTATCGGTATGCTTGTTTAGTGGAAGTAAGGTAAGAGAAGATTGATTTTTCTCTGGGCAAATACTCTTTATAAATGCTCTGGCTACCTTTGGATTCTCTACAATGAAAATGTCTAACATCTCTACAGCGCGTTTAATGGTTTGCGGTAGTACATCCATTGGGTCTTGTATAGGTCCTAAGGTAATTGGTATTAAATATAAAACAGGTGCTTTAGTATTTTGCATAAATTTATTTTTTGAAAATAAGAAGGTACAAAGGTATTAATAAAAAAGAAAAGGAAGAAAATCGAGTTTCTTCCTTTGATTATTTTTGATTTTTAAGGTCTTGGGCTATAATTTGGCAAGCGTGATCTAAAAGTTGATAAACCTTTTCAAAGCCATTATCTGCTCCGTAATATGGGTCAGGTACTTCTTTGTTTTTTACAGCTGTGACATCTAAAATTAGCTCAACTTTTTTTGTGTGCTCTTCTAAGGTGGTTAAAGAAAGTACATTGGCGTAATTTTCTTTATCCATCACATATATTTTATCAAAAATATCAAAATCATCTGTGTTAAATGGTCTTGATTTTTGTTTGCTTATATCTATATTATATTTTGCTGCAATAGCAATAGAGCGAACATCTGGTGCTTTTCCTTGGTGCCATGAAGCAGTTGCTGCTGAATCTACAAAGACTTTGTTTGGGTCTGTTTTAGATTCTAAAATCCCCTGGGCTAAAGGAGATCGGCAAATATTGCCAAGACAAACCATCAAGATGTTTTGCATTACATATTAAATTTTAAATTAATATCGTCGTGATGCTTTCTAAACTCTTTATCTGTTTCAATTAGATTGTCAATAGTCTTACAGGCATGTAAAACTGTTGCGTGATCTCTACCTCCAATTTGCGAACCAATACTTGCTAGAGAATTCTTAGTGTATTTCTTAGCAAAATACATAGCTAATTGTCTGGCTTGTGCAATATTTCTTTTTCTTGTTTTTGACTGTAAAACTGCTGTGTCAATTTCAAAGTAATCCGAAACCACCCCTTGAATATAATCAATGGAGATTTCTCTTTTTACG
This sequence comes from uncultured Flavobacterium sp., assembly GCA_947632215.1. Lineage (GTDB taxonomy): Bacteria > Bacteroidota > Bacteroidia > Flavobacteriales > Flavobacteriaceae > Flavobacterium. Next base: position 25,554 of record CANROJ010000022.1, read on the forward strand.
TTCTTAACAAATTTCTCAACTACTTGTTTTGCCAGTTCAATACTCACCTCTTTTTTGATGAAAGAAGATTGTGCAATTAAAGAGATAATAGCTCCTTCTAGTTCACGAATATTAGAAGTTACATTTTGGGTAACATAGTCAATGATTTCTTTTGGCATATGAACCCCATCTCTGTAAAGAATGCTTTCCATGATTTTAGATCTAGTTTCAAAATCTGGATGAGAAATCTCTGCAGATAATCCCCATTTGAAACGAGAAAGTAATCTTTGTTCGATGTCTTGCATGTCAACAGGAGCTTTGTCTGAGGTAATAATTACCTGTTTTCCGTTTTGATGCAAGTGATTAAATATGTGGAAGAACACCTCTTGTGTTCCACTTTTTCCTGATAAGAACTGAATATCATCTACTATTAATACATCAATTAATTGATAGAAATAGATGAAGTCATGTCTGGTGTTTTTTCTAACCGAGTCTGTGTATTGTTGGGTGAAAACCTCCGCCGAAATGTACAATACTGTTTTCTCTGGGTAGATTTCTTTAATTTCAACTCCAATTGCTTGAGCAAGGTGAGTTTTTCCCAAACCAACTCCACCAAAAATTAGCAAAGGGTTAAAGGAAGTACCTCCAGGTTTATTGGCTACTGCTAAACCAGCAGAACGTGCTAATCTATTAGAGTCACCTTCTAAGAAATTATCAAAAGAATAGTTGGTGTTTAATTGAGATTCAATTTTTACACTTTTAATTCCAGGTATAATAAAAGGGTTTTTTAATTCCGGATTCTTGTTTTGAATCGGTACGTCTAACTCCTGTGGCTTAACTGGACTTCTGTGTGTACTTGGTAATTGTTCGGTAAAAGGATGCTTAGTAGATTGACTACTCTGCATTTGGATTTTGTACAATAACTTCGCATTTTGTCCTAGTTCTCTATTTAAAGCACTTTTTAAAATTTGAACATAATGCTCCTCTAACCACTCGTAAAAAAACTTACTTGGTACTTGAATACACAATTCGTCATCATTAATTAATTCAATAGCCACAATAGGCATGAACCAAGTCTTGAATGCTTGCTCAGAAATGTTAGATTTTATGAATTCTAGACAGTTGTTCCATACAGATTCAGCTGTCATATTCTTATATTCACGCATTATTGGTTAGAATTAAAAAACAGTTACTATTTTTGGGTAATATTTGACCACTTATGAAAAGGCGGTCTGATTTCAGAGGACAAATATGTGAACAAATTTTGGGATAAAAAAATCATAATGCCATTGCATAAATCAAAAAAAAATGGTAGGTAGTATAAAAAAAGACAAATAATAAAAAACAAAACTTAATATGAAGACATTTGATACAAAAGTAAGAGTTAGATATGCCGAGACAGATAAGATGGGGGTGGTCTACCATGGTAATTATGCGCAATACCTTGAAATAGGTAGAGTTGAATGGCTTAGAAACCTAGGTATTTCCTATAATCAGATGGAAAAGGACGGAGTAATGCTACCTGTGGTAAGCCTTACTATGGATTATAAGAAGCCGGCCACTTACGATGATGAATTAACGATAAGAACTATTTTAAAAAAATGTGCTGGAGTAAAAATTGAGTTCGATTATCAAATTTTCAATCAAGATGGGGCTTTGTTAACCACTGCTTATTCGTTGTTAGTTTTCGTAGATGTAAAAACAGGCAGACCAATAAGCGCTCCTGGATTTGTTTTGGACAAAGTAGCAGCTTTAGATAAGTAGTATTTCTTTGAAAAAGTATTTATCTTATTTTAAATATTTGTTTATATTTGACCTAAAGCCAGAAAAGATATGAAAAAAGCAGCTTGGGTAATACCAATTGTAGCATTAACAAGTTTTGTTAGTCACGCACAGCAAAAAGGATCCATCGATGGACGTATTAGACTCTATGATGGAACTAGTAGTGTTGTGGAGGTGGTAAACAATCAAACCAATGAAAAAGTAAATAGTGATGCTACGGGTTACTACATGATTAGCGCTAGCCAAGGTGACACTTTGCGATTCTCTAGTGCCAAAAGCGCAGTATCCCATTATATAGTTACCGATCAAGATTTAACCCAAGGTAGAGTAAATATTGTACTAGTAAGGCCAGGAGAAAATTTAGAAGAGATCATTATTGTAAAGAAAGATTTGGGACCTAACTTTTTTGATTTGCAACTACAAACTCCATTAACTCAAGCAGAGCGTAATTTTAAAGTCAATAATACTTTAACTAGTGCTACCTCCACTGGTGGTTTAGGAATCAATATTGGGGCCTTAGTTAATCTATTTAGTGGTAAACGCAAAGCAGATAAGCAAGCCATTGTTTATGAGAAAATGCAATTATTGATAGAAAACCTAGTAGATATATATCCAAAAGAGGATATTGCCAATGATTTGAGTATTCCTGATTACCTATTAGAGGGATATTTAATTTATTTGGTGAATCAACCAGACTTTCATGATGTGCCTATCACCCATGATACTGGATATTTATTATATCTATCTGGTCATTACCAAGGTTTCTTAGACTTTATTGAAGAAAATCAGCAGTAAAATTTATCACAATAATTTATAGGATTACTTAATATTTAAATTTCTTTTTAAGATAATATAGTAAAAGAAATAAAGAGTAATTATTGTCTTAAAAAGTAAACGCAGTATTTAAAAAATACTGCGTTTACTTTTTTTAATAACCTTCCATGTCCTGGGTTATAATTTTCACCTCGTAGTAGGGTTCAAAGGCCCTTATGGCTAGCTCATATTCACTTTGACGAATACTTAACTCAATCTCACAGCTCATTTGCATAGTTTGGTTAACTATATTTAAGTTTTTTTCTTTGATTACTCGCATTACATTATTCATGTCTTTGTAATCAAAGCGAACTTTAAAGCATGTATCTATTGTCTTCTCTATTATTTGGGCTTGTTCTAGGGCCATTTGCGCAGCTGCGCGGTAGGCTGTAATTAAACCACCCACTCCTAGTTTAACACCCCCGAAATAGCGAACCACAACAACTAAGACATCGGTTAATTCAAAGGATTGTATTTGTCCATGTATTGGAGCTCCAGCAGTATTGCTTGGTTCTCCATCATCATTTACTCTGTAGTATACTTGTTGGGCTCCAATTTGAAAAGCATAACACCAATGTCTAGCATTGTAATGTTGCTTTTTTATTTGATCTATAATACCTTTTACATCTTCCTCGTTTTGTATGGGAAAAGCATAGGCAAAAAATTTACTATTCTTTTCTTTATACAATACTTCCTGGGTAGGTTGGTTTAGGGTTTTATAAGAATCTATCTCTATACTCATTATTGTCTTGTTAATATATCTAAGGTGTCTTGTAGAATGTTATATTTTTTGTGATCAGCAAATTTGTCAATCACTGGAGCCTTGTAGCCCACATCTAGGTTAGTTACTCCTGTGAAGATTCTTGCCTGATCCCAGAGCCCTTGATCGATAAAGCTTTGCAGAGTTTTACTGCCGCCTTCCACCACTAAAGACATTATTTTGAGCTCATATAATACCTGGCAAATTTGTTGGGGTAAGTTTTTATTAAAGTCTATCAAATAAAAACTAAGATTTTTTTTATTTTCTAAACTGGCGTTTTGTGTAAAGCAGATCGTCTTAATCTTTGAATCTGCAATACAATACTTAGAATCAATTATTCCATCTCTATCTATATAAACCCTGATGGGATTCTCTCCATGCCAATCTCTAGTAGTAAGGCAGGGGTTGTCGTCTAAGATTGTTTTAGTTCCAACTAAAAATGCTGTTTCTTGGCTACGCCATTTATGCACGAGTTGTTTACTGTAAATATTAGATATCCAAAAAGGACTTTGATTGTCTTTTTGTAAAGGCGCAAGGTAACCATTGAAGGTCTGGGCCCATTTTAATATAATGTAAGGGCGTTTTTTATTGACAAAAGTAAAAAAGCGAATGTTGCTTTGTTGGGATTCTTTTTCCAAAGCCCCAACAATTACTTCTACTCCGGCTTGTTTTAATTTCTCTATGCCTTTCCCGTGTACACTTGCAAATGGATCCACAGTGCCTATTACAACTTTTGGAATTTGCATCTCTATGATAAGATCCGCGCATGGAGGAGTTTTGCCATAGTGACTACAAGGCTCTAAAGTGACATATAAAGTAGAGTGTTTTAAAACACTTTTGTCCTTTACACTATTAATGGCGTTAACCTCCGCGTGAGCTCCACCAAAGGGACTCGTTGCTGCTTCAGCTATAATCTTTTCTTTGTGTACTATAACGGCTCCAACTCCAGGGTTAGGCATGGCCTTGAAAACTGCATGCTTTGCAATTTGTATGGCTCTAGAAATATATAATGAATGTTCTCTCAAAATGGATAAAACTGTATCTTTGAACAAATTTACAATTTTTAAAATTAACCCCTTAAATCTTTAAGCGATAAAAGTATGAACATACTAGCCATTCAAGAGCAGTTTTGTGAGTTACTAACTCCTATATATGATAGCCAAGAAGCCAAAAGTCTTTTTTTTATTGCATTAGAAGAGCTAGAAAACAAGACAAGACTTGATCTTGTTTTAGATCCTAATCTTGTTAGTGAACAATACCCAAGGTGGAAACAAGTTTTATCTGATCTGCAACAGGCTAAGCCAATTCAGTATATTTTTGAGAAAGCGTATTTTTATGATCTTGTCTTTAGAGTTACCCCAGATACTTTGATTCCTCGTAGTGAGACAGAAGAATTAGTGGAATGGATTTTAGAATGTGTTTCGGATAAGAATAAGCCTGTTTCAATATTAGATATAGGTACCGGTAGCGGATGTATAGGTATTACTTTGGCAAAGAATTTAAAAAATGCTAAAGTAACATTGATGGATGTAAGCCCTAATGCTTTAGAGGTAGCCAAAGGTAATGCCTTGGCCAATAAAGTAGAGGTTAAAACTATTTTACAAGATGTTTTAGCCTTAGAGCAATTAAAAGATAATTACGATATTATTGTCTCGAATCCTCCTTATGTTAGGAATTTAGAAAAAGTAGAGATTCATAGTAATGTATTGGATAATGAGCCTCATTTAGCTCTATTTGTATCCGATAGTGATCCGCTTGTTTTTTATAGAAAGATTTCAGAGCTTTCAAATTTTACTTTACAGTCAAAGGGACAGCTTTTTTTTGAAATCAATCAATACTTAGCTCCAGAGACTCTACAATTGTTTAAAGAGTTAGAATTTGATCAAGTTACCTTGCGTAAAGATCTCAAGGGAAATGATCGAATGGTAAGGGCTATAAAGAACTAAGACAAACTAAACTAACGCACAAGCAAAGTACTGTGATAATTTATAAAAAAGCTATAAGATGCAATTCCTTAGGCTTTTTTGATGATTTACTCCTAGTACAATACAGCTGGGGTAGGTTTAACTATACTAGAGACAA
>CANROJ010000023.1 GCA_947632215.1 uncultured Flavobacterium sp.
AGGAAAATAGACAATCACCAAAATAAAATAATTAAAAAGAGTCAACTCAAGTAGGTTGGCTCTTTTTTTATGGAATTGATTCCATTAGAATTAAATCCCCTTCTTTATGTGTGATATGTACAATTCCATCTTGACTAACTTGATTACTGCTGCCATTTTGATAACCTAAAATCAAACAGGAGTCCTTTAGGGGATAAACAAGATTTTGGCTGAATATTCCACTTACTTGAGTAATTGGAATTAGAGAAATTATACTATCTTTTTTATACCATTTCTTAAAGTCTTTATCCAAAGGGTATATAGTGGTGTAATCATCCAATAAAGTGATCTTTAAATGGTGTTTATACCTAACTATATTAGCTATATTATTTATGGTATGGTCTGTTCTTCTACCAGTAGCCCATAGTACTCTAACTTGAGAGAATCCTTTGGAGATTATAAAGTCGAAGGCTTTTTCTAAATCGGTAAAGTTTTGATCGGGTGTGTGGATAATTTGTAAGTTCTTGTGATTGCTTAAATATGTATTTGGGTCAAAATCCCTATCAAAATCTCCTAGTAAGTAATCAACTTTTACCCCTAAAGTATTGACTCTTTCCATTGCCGAATCTAGTACCACCACTATGGGGGAGTTTTTTAATTCTTGGTCTAGTAGACCTTGGGAGCAACTTGCTCCATTGGCAATAATAAGTACATCTTTTTTGTGAGTATCACAATCTTTTAAGCTAGTCATTAAGGGTGGTTTAAAGTACAAAGATAAAAACTTATTTTTCATAATTTTGTTTTGTTGCGCTTAGAATAGATTATCTTTGAGCCATAACTAAAAATATTCCGATAATGAATTTAACACAAGACTCTTGGTGGGAAGAAGTACAAAAAGATCCTAATGCTGTTATCTTAGATGTACGTACAATAGAAGAAGTAGAAGAATTAGCTATTCCAAATTCTATTAACATCGATATTTATAAAGGGCAAGGTTTTTTAGATGAATTAGAACAATTAGATAAAGATAAGTCTTACTATGTATACTGCAAATCAGGAGGAAGAAGTAATCAAGCATGTCTTTTAATGGGACAATTAGGTTTTGATAAAACTTTTAATCTACTTGGAGGTATTACCGAGTGGGAAGGGCCAACGGTATAAAACTAGTGGTTTTAAACAAACTTTTTTAACCAAAAGGCTCTGTATAGGAAGTATTTCTTTATAGAGCCTTGGTTTTTATTGCTATATATCAAAGGATGAGCCTTATTCTAGGTTTCCTTTTACAAGAATTACTGCTTTATGAAGAAAATTTACTTTATAGTAAATCCCATTTCTGGAAATGCTAAGCATGATATTACCTTACAGGGTATTGAAAAAATATTTGATGTAACCAAATATCAAATTATTTTAAAATACACTTTGTATAAAAAGCATGCCGTTGAGTTAACCAAACAAGCAATTTTAGATGCAGCTGATATTGTTGTTGCCTGTGGTGGGGATGGTACCATTCATGAGGTTGCTACTGAATTAGTGGCTCGAAATATTGCCTTTGGAATTGTGCCCGTAGGCTCAGGAAATGGATTAGCATCGAATTTAAATATTTCAAAAGATATTAATCAAGCCTTGCAAACAATTCAAAAAGGCAATACCTTTTCTATGGATGTAGGTGTGGTTAATAATACGTATTTCTTTAGCAATATGGGATTTGGTATAGATGCTACAATCATTGATAAATATGAGAAATCCTCTCAAAGAAAATTAGGGGCTTATATTAAGGCGGCTTTAGATTCTGCAAAACAATATAAAGCAGCTAAGATAAAAGTTAGCTATAATGGCCAAAGTAAAGTAGTAAAGCCTCTTTTGTTATTTATTTCCAATTCTAATCAAATGGGCTATAATATGAGTTTAACTCCAAAGGCGAGTTTAACCGATGGACTATTGGATTATTTAATGGTTCCTAGAGTGAATTATTTCAAGCAATTTGTCTTTGGATTATATGTTCTTTTTGGACAAATACATCGTTTTAGAAAAACAGACACCTTGCAATTAGATCAAATAATAGTAGAGGTTTTGGACTCTAAACAAAATGGATTACAACTCGATGGAGAGTATTGCGTATTTGATACCGATATATTCCAAATAACAGTAGAAAAAGCAGCCTTGAAAGTAATTTGCTGATTTTTTAGGCCTTTGAAAGCATAAAGTTTACCGGGATTTTTAAATAGAAGTTATAAAAATGTGTAACTTTGTCTCATTAGATAACAACAACATAAAATAAAAGATATTATGAATTCATTTGACGTAGTAGTAATTGGTTCAGGACCTGGAGGATATGTATCGGCAATTCGCTGTGCACAACTGGGATTTAAAACGGCCATTATTGAGAAGTATGCCACTTTAGGGGGAACTTGTCTTAACGTAGGATGTATTCCATCAAAAGCTTTATTAGCCTCTACTCATTTTGTAGAAGAAATGGCTCATTTTGCAGACCATGGAATTGAAATTACAGGAGAAGTAAATGTAGATTTACAAAAGATGATTGCTCGTAAACAAGCAGTGGTAGATCAAACATGTGGTGGAGTAAAATTCTTAATGGATAAAAACCAAATCACGGTATTTGAAGGAGTTGGATCTTTTGAAAATGCCACTACCTTAAATGTAACTAAAAAAGACGGTTCTGTAGAGCAAATCCAAGCAAAACATACTATTATTGCTACAGGAAGTAAACCATCTACTTTACCATTCATTAAATTAGATAAAGAGCGTATCATTACCTCAACAGAAGCATTAGAATTAAAACAAGTACCAGAGCACTTAGTTATTATCGGTGGTGGTGTAATTGGTCTTGAATTAGGACAAGTTTACCTTCGTTTAGGTGCTAAAGTATCTGTGGTGGAGTATGCCGATAGAGTATTACCTACAATGGATTCTGCTGTGTCTAAAGAATTAACTAAAGTATTAAAGAAACAAGGAATGAAGTTTTTTGTTTCTCATAAAGTACAAGGTGTTGAAAGACAAGGAGATGTTGTTAGAGTAACAGCAGAGAATAAAAAAGGAGAAATAGTTACTTTAGAGGCAGATTACGCTTTAGTTGCAGTTGGACGTCGTCCATATACAGATGGCTTAAACGCAGAGGCTGCTGGAGTAAAATTAACACAAAGAGGACAAGTAGAGGTAAATGATCATTTACAAACTACAGCTTCTAATATTTACGCTATCGGAGATGTTGTTCGTGGAGCAATGTTAGCACATAAAGCAGAAGAAGAAGGAGTAATGGTTGCTGAATTCTTAGCAGGACAAAGACCACATATTAACTATAACTTAATTCCAGGTGTTGTATATACATGGCCAGAGGTTGCTGCTGTTGGAAAAACAGAAGAGCAATTAAAAGAGCAAAGTGTAGACTATAAAGTTGGAAACTTCCCATTTAAAGCATTAGGACGTGCTAGAGCAAGTGCTGATACTAATGGTTTTGTGAAAATTTTAGCCGATAAAAACACTGATGAAGTATTGGGAATACACATGGTAGGAGCTCGTGCTGCAGATTTAATTGCTGAGGCAGTTACAGCAATGGAGTTTAGAGCATCTGCAGAAGATATCTCAAGAATGTCTCATGCTCACCCAACATTTGCAGAAGCAATTAAAGAGGCTGCTTTAGCAGCTACAGACAATAGAGCTTTACACGTATAATTAATTAGTGAAAATGCTATATAAAAAACCTAAGGAAAATTCTTCCTTAGGTTTTTTTATTTTGAGTTAATCTTTTTTTTCTGCGCTAATTTCTTGGATGAATCCTTGAGTGCTAATTGTAAAATTTAAGGTGTTTTATTTGGTATGTTTTTCCAAAGATTATCTCAATACTATGAAAATACAGATCTAATGTACTTGAAAACATAATAACGCTTAAAAAGAACAACAGATTTAGATTCTATGAGTTCTAGGGCGATATTTATTTTTTTATCTTTACAAGGCAATGATGATTAAAAAGGTAAATTAATGGAGAATCTAACATTATATTAGCACTATTGTCTAACAATTATGTGTAGATTTGTTAGAAATAATATACTTTTTTATGATCACATTTAACAATCAAACCAAACAAGTAGAAATTCAAGATAATTATAAGAATAGATTACAAAGCTCTAGGATAATGTCGGTAGCAATTTTGGTTCTATCTATAGGCAAGCTTTCTATAATTGATTATCAAAATATAAAAGAGTTAGATTATTTGTTTTTTGTTATAACAGCTGTGTTCTTATACTTGTCTTATAAAAATCTTTTTGTCAATACCTCTGTACATACAATTGATAAATTCCAGATCAAATACGTAAAGATGCCAAGGGCAATGGGAACAAAGGCAATTATTCGTTTAAATAATGGTAAAAATAGAGAGGTATATGGATTAAAGAATCCAACTACTAAGGCTACATTTAAAAAACTTTTTACCGATGCAAAAATCAGAGTTATCTAAAAAACATTATTGTGACTTTGTAGGCTCTTTGCCTAGTAATACAAAAGATCCTAATAAGCAATATCACGATACTCAGTATGGTTTTTACCTTAAAAGCGATACGGAGCTTTTTCAAAGGTTAGTCTGGGAGATAAATCAAGCAGGCCTTAATTGGACAACTATTTTAAATAAAAAAGATAACTTCAATAAGGCTTTCGATGGTTTTGATATACAAAAGGTTGCAAAGTATGACCAAAATAAAGTAGATCAACTTCTGCTTGAAAAAGGCATAATTCGCCATCGACTTAAGATTCAAGCAGCTATTTACAATGCCAATGCCATTATTGGCATACAAGAGGAATTTGGTAGTTTTAGCAGCTTTTTGTCCCAACATAAAGCCCTGGATTTACCTCAGTGGGTTAAATTATTTAAGAAACACTTTAAATTCGTAGGCCCTCAAATAGTACAGGAGTTTTTAAATAGTACCGGCTACTTGGATAATCCTCATGCTCGTAGTTGTAGTATTTATCAAAAAGTAGAACTTCACAATGCAAAATAGGATCTAATCTAGGGTTTGTAAACAAGAAAAACTCACCTTTTATGAGCCTGTTGGCTTTCCAGGGGATTTATTGTACTTTTAATGCTAATTAGCTTCTATTTTTAAAAAAGAAGATATAAATTACGTTTAATAAAAAGAAGCTATATATGCTTAAAAAAATAGATTTAAGAACCATTAATGTAATCCAATACATCTGTGCACTAAGGGAAGGAGGCTCCTTGCCAGCTTTAGCCTTGGGGGATGACGATTTTAAATATGTTTTAAAATTTAGAGGTGCAGGACATGGGGTCAAAGCATTAATTGCTGAATTATTAGGTGGGTTAATTGCTAAAGAACTAGGATTAAGAGTTCCTGAGTTGGTATTTGCTCATTTAGATCCTGCTTTTGGACGAACAGAAGCAGATGAGGAAATTCAAGATTTATTGAAGTTTAGTCAAGGCCTTAATTTAGGTCTTCATTTTTTATCTGGAGCCTTTACTTATGATCCTTTAGCTTTAAAGGTGGATTCTACTCTGGCTAGTGAGATAGTATGGTTGGATGCTTTTATTACTAATGTGGATAGAACATTTCGCAATACCAATATGCTTGTTTGGCATAAAGAGTTATGGCTAATTGATCATGGAGCCGCCTTTTACTTTCATCATTCCTTTACCAATTGGCAGCAAAGTGCTTTAACTCCTTTTGCCCTAATAAAGGATCATGTACTATTGCCCTTTGCTGATGATATAGATAAGGTAAACCAGAGGTTTAAGCAAATATTAACTCCAGATGTGCTGCGTAGAATCGTGTCTACTATTCCACAGGATTGGTTATTATGGCCCGATAGTGATTTAGATAGTGAGCAGATTAAAAAGGTTTATGAGGATTTTTTAACAACTAGATTAGAGAATTCTGATATTTTTGTCAACCAAATAAAAAAAGCAAAAGATGCAAGTATATGAATATGCCGTAGTTCGCTATGTTCCTAGAGTGGAAAGACAGGAGTTTATAAATATTGGCCTATTGTTATTTTGCAAGAGTAAAAAAGTTCTTTTGTCTAAATTTTATTTAAATTCAGATAAGATAAAATGCATTTCAAGTGAGGTAGAGGATGTGGTTCTTCAAAATCACGTTAATGCTTTTGAGCAAATTGCAAATGGAGAAAAATGCAATAATCCAATTGCTTATTTAGAGGTCTCTGAGCGCTTTAGATGGCTTAGTGCCATTAAAAGCTCTTCTTTGCAAACCTCTAGACCTCATGTGGGCTTAAGTAGTGATTTGCAAAAAACATTTGATAAGTTATTCCAAGACTTGGTTTTATAACCAAATAAAAACATATTGTAAAAATAAGAGCCCAAAACCATTGGTTTTGGGCTCTTATTTTAAATAAATATTTCTTTTTAATCCTTTGGGTTATTAAACTGTAAAAAACTCCTTGAAAAGGCTTTAAAATGATAAAACGCCTTACATTGTTATATTTTTCACTGGGTAATCTCCAAAATGATGAGATAAACTAATGGTTTTGTAAGTAGAGTTTGAATATTTGTTGCTAAATAAAATTATACAAACATTGTCTTTATTAAGCCGTATGTACGAAGATGTATTTCCTCTCCACCAACCATTGTGGTAGGTATAGTTTTCGTTATTGTCCATTTCTATCAAACGAAAGCCAAGACCATAGTTTTTCTTTCCTTTTGTTTCATAACTATATCCTTGAAACATTTGTTGCTTCAATTCACTGCTTAAAAAAGCATCGGAGTATAGAGCTGTATCGAGTTTAAGAAAATCTCTAGGGGTAAGATATATGTTTTTATCTCCATAGGTAGCATCCATATAATCCCATGGCATTAAAGCATAATTGCTCTTGTAACTTTGAGTAACTTGATCTTTAACTTCTAAGTTATCCATTACAAAACTATTTTGCATGTTCAAAGGTTCGAAAATAAGCTCTTTGACTGCTTGATGGAAACTCTTTTTGGTAACGGCCTCCACAACACTTGCTAAAACCACATAATTGGTATTACTGTATGTAAAACGTGTATCAGGGGTAAAAGAAAGAGGAACTTTCTTGCTTTTAATAACATCTATAACATCTTGATTGCTAATTGGGGTCACGTTATCCCAAATATTCTGGTAGTATCCATAGTAACTAAGTCCGCTGCGGTGATTTAAAAGTGTACGAACAGTGATTCCAGGGTTACCAAATCCAGGTATAATGCTCTCTATGCTTTGATCTAAAGAGATTTTACCTGCATCTACTAAACGCAAAATACTAACTGCTGTAACTACCTTTCCTACCGATGCAACATGTAAGGGAGTCTCTTTGTCTATGAGTTCTTGATTCTTTTTATTGGAGAACCCTGAATAGTTTTCATAGATGATTTGTCCGTTTTTAGCTACTAAAAAGCTACCTGTGTAACCAGATTTTTTAATGTGTTTTAGATAAAAATCCTCCACTTCTTTACTTTTTTGTGCAATATAGGATTGTGTTAAAGCAGGGAAATCTGGTAAATAGGGATTCTTGATCTCTTTTGTTTCTTTTTTTTCTACACTAAAAGTTTCTTTGTGAATTTCTTTTTCTTTGCAGCCCAGCATACTAAGGCTTGCCAAAAGGGTTAGTGAGATTAAATAGTTGTATTTCATAATTAATTAAAAACGCAAAGTAGCTTAAAATATATTAAGTTCTTTGCGTTTAAGAAAGTTTTATTGAATTTTTAAGTTTGTCTTAGTCTGTGGTAAAAGGGCATCTTTGTGGAGTAAGACAGAAATGGATTTTAACTTTAAATAAGGTAAGCTCATGTAGATGTATCCATCATTTCCAACTCTATCCGAGTTAGAACCCCAAGAATTTTTTACTTTATAATAAATATTTCCTTCTTTGTCCTGTACTTTTCCAACAATGTGCATTAAGTGATCATCGTTGGTGTCATAACTATAGAATTGCTCTAAACGCAGCTCAGGTGTTACTGTCTTTTGAGGTATAATTTGGGTAAGACCTTTTTCGTTGTCCTTACTATCTAATGCAACAAAAGCTACTCCGTGTTTCGAGGAGAATCCCTTCTCAGATACATCGCAATCTAAAGAAAGAGTGAAGCCATTTTCTAAGGCGTTGTCAATATTGCTAATGTATTCTTCTAATGGTAGGTTGTACATACTACCGTTAGAGAAATTATCAGGGATGTTTAATATAAAGGGATCGTAATTGGTTTGGTTGGCAAAAGAAGTAATAGTTAGATAGTCATCTGGCTGTAGATTGGTCATAGCCAAAAAAGTCATAGGCGTATAAGTTTTACCTTGATAGATAAATTCCTGTGGAACTTCTCCCATGTAGGAATCAAGGATAAACTGGCTAATTGGCATCCACTGCATTGAAATAGGACCATTGCTTTTAGCGTATACATCAATCAGGGCTTTTAAAGCTTTAAAAAGCTCCCCATGGTCATAGTTGTCTTTTCCTTGGTATCCAGAGTATACCTCTTGTGGTACAAGTCCATAATCCCTAACACTGTTTATTACATCATGAGCTAGGCCTCCTTGTCCGAATTGGGCTTTAGATTGTCGAGTGATATAGTTTTCGATTTTTTTAGGGTAGGTATTGCGTACATTATACATCTCAGATAGATCTATCTTTTGATTAGAAAGACGCATTATTTCGGATTCTAAAAAAGAGGACGCACTAAAACTCCAGCAAGTGCCGGTATTGCCTTGAGAGGTAACTGGCAGTGCATCTAAATCAATAAGAGTTTTAAAGTCATAGCTTTGAGCCATAGCTCCACTGGTTATAAATAACACAGAGACACAGAGGATTAATTTTCTCATAGTTTAAATATTGGTTTGGTTTTGCAATATAATGCAAAAAATAGGTTATTTTTACCCTAAATTAAAAAAACATTATGAGTAATATACAATGGGAAACTGCCATCGAGTTTGAAGACATTACCTATAAAAAATGTAATGGAGTAGCTCGTATTGCCTTTAATAGACCAGAGGTTAGAAATGCCTTTAGGCCAAAAACTACTAGTGAATTATACCGTGCTTTCTATGATGCACAAGAAGATACTAGCATTGGAGTGGTTTTACTCTCCGCAGAAGGACCTTCCCCTAAGGATGGGGTATATTCTTTTTGTAGTGGAGGAGATCAAAAAGCTAGAGGACACCAAGGCTATGTAGGGGAAGATGGTATGCACCGATTAAATATTTTAGAGGTACAGCGTTTAATTCGCTTTATGCCAAAGGTTGTTATTGCTGTGGTTCCTGGATGGGCTGTAGGAGGAGGACATAGTCTTCACGTAGTTTGTGATATGACTTTAGCTAGTAAAGAACATGCTATTTTCAAGCAAACAGATGCCGATGTAACTAGTTTTGATGGAGGGTATGGTTCAGCTTATTTAGCAAAAATGGTTGGACAGAAAAAAGCTAGAGAAATCTTCTTTTTAGGAAGAAATTATTCAGCCCAACAAGCATATGAGATGGGAATGGTTAATGCTGTTGTGGAGCACGATAAATTAGAAGATACCGCTTATGAGTGGGCTCAAGAGGTATTGGGTAAATCTCCTACTTCTATAAAGATGCTTAAGTTTGCCATGAACTTAACCGATGATGGAATGGTAGGTCAACAGGTCTTCGCTGGAGAGGCAACAAGGTTGGCATACATGACCGATGAGGCTATAGAGGGTAGAAATGCTTTCTTAGAAAAAAGAAAGCCGAATTTTCCAAAAAAATGGATTCCATAGTAGAGTAGTAAAATATTTTTATATGTACTTAAAACCACCGCAACAGCGGTGGTTTTTTTTTAGCTGTTTTTTTTAAAACAGCTAAAAAAGCACAGGGTATAGAAAACATTAATGGATATGTTAGGCGGGCCTTTAAGGAGCTTTTTAGCTAGGATCCCTTTTTGTATGGATTTGTCTTTATTTAAAGAAAATACCCTTGTAAGAATCTTTGCTAAATACTGAGTAAGGATAGAGGGTAAGGATAGAGGTGTTTTGTGATTTTTTGATCTAGTATGGGTGAGTTGTTAATTGTAGTTAGCATATTTAAAAAGGTGTATTTATCGGGTTTTTGCTAAAGGTGAATATTTTTGAAAATAGAAATTTAGTGAAGTAAAGCTTCAAAATATACGAAAAGTAAAGCTTTAATTTAAAACATTTAATGTGTTGGAAATGTGTACTATATATTTTTAAAAAACTAAGTATAACTTTAAGTTATAGTGTGTTATGCTGCTTTTTTAGTGTAAATGGTGAGATAATAGAGTAGTTGATTTGATTAAAGTAAAGCTTTAAATAATAGGTGTTAATGAAAAACATTTCTCATGTCTATTTCCTGGTTTTTGATTGCATATTTTACTTTCTAAGAAGCTTTGAAGCTCTATAAAACACAACTTAAAAGAGCTATTTTACAACTAAAGAGTCCTAAATCATTTTTGGGTTTTTACACTCATCTATCGCCTTAGTATCCCTTAATATAGCCTTGGGTTTTAAGGGTTGTATTTCAAGGTGTGCAAAATGTTTTTTAGAGAGATTTCTTTAGTGTTTGTTTTTTTCTATGTAAACAATGTCCTACTTTGTGGTAGATAGGTCTTTATAATATGAAGGTGTTTTTTACAGGTGTTCTATGGTAATTTTAATGGGTGATAATAGAGTTTAAATCAATAAAATCGGTTAATTTTACGGGTTTAAACCAAGAATTTCTTTTAATGGAATTTCTCTTTTGACAATTAATATATGACTAGTATTAAAGCTTGGGTGAGCGCTGCTCGTTTGCGAACTTTACCTTTATCTGTTTCTGGAATTATTGTGGGTTCAGCCTTGGCTTATCCTCTATACAAGGATAGGGCTGATTTTTACCTTATTTTCGGTTTTGCAATTCTAACAACCCTACTTCTGCAGATCCTCTCTAACTTTGCCAATGATTATGGAGATGGAGTAAAAGGAACAGATAATAAAGATAGGATAGGTCCAATGCGCGCTTTGCAAAGTGGAGCGATCAATGCTAAGACAATGAAAAAAGGTATTATACTCACAAGTATTGCTTCTTTGCTTAGCGCATTAGTATTGATTTATATTTCCTTTGGGCCAGATAATTTTCTGACCTCTTTGTTTTTCTTTGTTCTAGGAGGCTCGTGTGTTTGGGCTGCTATTAAGTATACGGTAGGTAAGAGTGCTTATGGATATAAGGGTTTAGGGGATTTATTTGTATTTATCTTTTTTGGTTTAGTTAGTGTGATGGGAAGTTATTACCTCTATGGGCAAAGCTTAGATTTTTGGGTGACTCTTTGTGCTATTGCTGTTGGTAATTTATCCATAGCTGTACTAAATATAAACAATATGAGGGATTTAGAGCAAGATCGCTTAGTGGGTAAAAATACTCTAGCAGTGAAATTAGGTCTGCAAAAAGCTAAAGTATATCACTATAGTATTATAATCTTTGCCTTAATAGCCTTAATAGCCTTTGGAGTGCATAGCGATTTTAAAATATACCAATATTTCTTTATTTTAGCTTATATTCCAATTATAAAGCATTTGATCTTTGTTAAAAACAATACTCAAGCTAAAGCGTTAGATTCTCAAATGAAAATTGTGGCTTTATCTACTTTTGTTATTTCGATGCTTTTTGGATTAGCTAATATTCTTTAAAAATTAAATTATTATGAAAATTACCTATTACGGACATGCATGTTTAGCTCTTGAGATTGATAATATCTCTTTGATAGTTGATCCCTTTATCAGTGGTAACCCACTTGCAGAGGCTCAAAAAATAAATCTAGATGCTATAAAGGTTGATTATATTCTTATAACTCACGCCCATGAGGATCACACTTTAGATGTTCTAACTATTGCAAAAAACAACCCAGATGCGCTAATTGTATCTAATGCGGAGATTGCAGGCTATTACGCAAATAAAGGTCTTAAAACTCATCCTATGAACCACGGTGGGGCTTGGGAGTTTGATTTTGGGAAGTTGCATTATACCTCAGCGGTACACTCTAGTTCTTTTGGTGATGGTAGCTATGGTGGAGAACCAGGAGGGTTTATTATACAAAGCAAAACAAAGAATATTTATATCGCCGGAGATACAGCCCTTAGTATGGATATGAAGTTAATTCCAATGTTTGTTAAACTAGACTTAGCAGTTTTACCTATAGGTGATAATTTTACCATGGGGATAGATCAAGGAGTAGTGGCAGCTGAATTTTTAGAATGTAAAACCATCTTAGGCTATCATTACGATACTTTTGGCTTTATTGTTATTGATCACCAAAAGGCTAAAGAAGCTTTTTTAAACAAAGGTAAAGAACTAGTTCTTTTACCAATTTCTGGAAGCTTAACCATATAAAGGCGCTTATGAAAGCTACTTATTTTAAATATGTTTTAGATTTTAAAATGCCCTCTGGAACCTCTAGAGGAATTTTAAAACAAAAAGAGACCTGGTTTATAGTCTTAGAGAGTCATGGTAAAAAGGGGATTGGAGAATGTGGTATTTTGCGTTCTTTGAGTTTTGATGATACGCCTTTCTATCAAGATAAATTACAATGGGTTTGTGATAACATTTCTTTGGGATTAGAAGTGCTATGGCAAGAATTGCTGGATTACCCTTCTATTCAATTTGGCTTAGAACAAGCTTTTTTATCCCTGCAAAGTGAGAATCCTTTTGTCTTAATGGAATCTGATTTTACAAAGGCAGAAAGTAGTATTGCTATCAATGGTTTGGTTTGGATGGGCGACCCTTTGTTTATGAAACAACAAATTCAAGAGAAAATTAGCCAAAACTTTACTTGTGTAAAATTAAAGATAGGAGCAATTGATTTTGAAAAGGAAATGGAGTTGTTAAAATATATACGCTCTATTTATAATAAAGATCAAATCGAGTTAAGAGTAGATGCCAACGGAGGTTTTAGTCCAACAGATGCCTTAGATAAGTTAAAACAACTCAGTAAATACGATATCCAAAGTATTGAACAGCCCATTGCAGTAAAGCAGTGGGACCAATTAAGGGATCTATGTAGAGAATCCATCGTACCCATTGCCTTAGATGAAGAATTAATAGGGGTGGTGAGTATGGATAAAAAAATAGAACTTCTAGATAAGATAAACCCTGAGTACATCATTTTAAAACCTAGCTTAATTGGTGGGTTTAAGGGAGCTTCTCAATGGATAGAGCTGGCCAAAGAAAGAGGTATCGGCTATTGGATTACCTCGGCCTTAGAGAGTAATATTGGACTTAATGCTATTGCTCAGTGGACCTATACTTTAGGGGAGCAAATCCCACAAGGTTTAGGTACTGGATCTTTGTATACTAATAATATCGATTCGCCATTAGAGGTTAAAAATGGATCTTTGTGGTATTTGCCAAATAAGACTTGGGATACTACTTGGATCTAATAAAACCTGTGGAATGATATTCTGGATATAGAATACCTAAATAAAAAAGACGATAAAGTAATATTATCGTCTTTTTTGTATTTTATAAATATGGAGCTACCTCTTGTTGGTAGTTAGAGTCTTGTTTATTGCTCTTAGCAATTGGAATTAACCATCTAACTCCTGCTAAGACTTGGTGTTGATTTACATCGGATAGATGAGCTACTTGCTTTTTATACTCTGTTAAGCTGTACTGGTAGGAAGCAAAAAGACGAAGGTCTTTAAATAGCTCATCCTTTTTAAAAGGATTGTATTCCACGGCTGCTTGAAGGGTTATTAAATCAAAAGCTGCGTCTTGATCTAAGGCATCTCTTTTGTTGTAAACTGCCTTTAGGTAAGGGTTCCAATTCTCAAAATAGTATTTTACACTTGCTGCAAGGGAGTTTTCTTTAAGTAAAGTGCTATTGTATGCTGGACCTGTTACGATATTATTAGGATCAAAAGTAAAATTTCTAAAACCGTATACCCAATCTATTTCTGCAAACCATCTATCTATGTTTAACTGATTACCTATAGTAACCCAATTATAGAATTTATCAGCATTGTGCTGCAATAATCCATAACCATATCTAGTGGTTAATTTATCTTCAAAAAAGCTTCCTTGCCATAGAAACATATAGCTATAAGCTTTGTTTATATATTCTGGGGCAGCAAACTGATCACCAATACTAGTTACTTGAAAGTTAAATCGATGATTTTTAATCATGTAGGCTATATTTACCCCTGGAGTATACACCTCTAAGTTATCGTATAGGTCCATGTAGCTATAAAGATCTGCGCCATTGTAGTCAATTTCAAAAGATCCCCATGCCGTTACTAACTTACCTAAAGACACTGCCCAACGATCATTGATTGAGTACTCTAAATAAGCAAACTCCAATGCATTAGAAGCCTTAGAAGCATTCAAGCTGTATCTTAAGAATACCTGCATCTTATCTTTGATCTTGGTATTTAAGTAAATACGGGTTCTATTTACTTGAAAACCAGTAGAGTTGTCAATATGGTTGCCAAAGGTTGTCTTGGAGTCATATCGAGTGTCTAAATAGAAATTAAAATCACTCACAACAGAGTTGTCTTTAATAGGAAACAAAGAGTTTTGTTGGTCCTGAGAAAAGCCTAAGCATGACATTAAAAGTATGCTGCCTGCTGTTAATAAATTCTTCATATATATTATTTTGTGCAAAGATACATTTAGAAATATTAAGTTTATGATAGTTCACCTTGTTTAAATGTAAAATTAACAGATTATATATAGAACTGTGTTTAAAATTTAGTGAATAATTTATATTTCTAGTTTTTAATTGTTCATTTGTTTAAAATCAACGTTAAATGATGGTGTTATTGTATTGCATATTGTTTACTTAAATTGTGAATTAATTGAAATTTAAGTAAACTCTAATGGCTATAAGACTCTGTAGATGCTAATATGATGATGTATAAAGCAAAAGACCACTCTTATTTAACAAAATAAGCAGTGGTCTTTTAATATATATGAAACTAGTTTCGTTGCTTGTGGCTAACCCTTAGAATACATATTGGTTACTTTCTATTAATTTATTGGCAATAATTTGATGCAGCTCAGCTACATTAGGTAGCTCAGGATATTTGGTAAACCTGCGAAGCCCCATTAACATGATGCGCTGCTCATCGTCTTTAGTAAAGCTGCTAATGGCAATTTTTGCCTGTGTATTTACAATATCTACCGCATGGTATAAATATAATTTAGCCATAGCGATTTGTTCTTGTACGTTTTGCTGCTTTTGTTGTTTTGCTAATTGTTCGGTTCTTAAAATGGCACTCTCAGCCATATAGATCTCAATAATTATGTCAGCTGCATTTAAAAGTAAGCCCTGATGTTTTTCTAAATCTGGTCCAAATTTCTGTACTGCGCTACCACACACCATTAAAAATGCTTTTTTAAGCTTTTCAATCATTTCTTTCTCTAAAGCGAATAACTCTGAGTAATCTGGTGTGTCAAAGCTAGGGATGCTCATTAAATCATCAGCCACTGCCATGGCAGGACCAAGTAAGTCCACGTGACCCTTCATTGCTTTTTTGATTAGCATACCAACACTTAACATGCGATTAATCTCGTTTGTTCCCTCATAAATTCGAGCTATACGAGCATCACGCCAAGCACTCTCCATTGGTGTATCTTCAGAGAAGCCCATTCCACCAAAAATTTGAATTCCTTGATCAGCCGTATTTTGTACATCTTCAGAAACTGCAACCTTTAAGATAGAACATTCAATTGCAAATTCCTCTACTGCTTTTAATTCTGCTTGTTGTTCGGATTCACCTTGAGCAATGCGCTGGGCAATTCTATTTTGAATATCTCCCGCTGCCCTATAACTAGCAGATTCTCCAACATAAGCATTAGTGGCCATTTCTGCTAATTTGCTACTAATGGCCTCGAAGCTAGAAATTGCAACGCCAAATTGTATCCTTTGGTTAGCATAATTAATACTTTGGGTGATTAAACGCCTTTGAGAATCTAAGCATGCCGCGGCAAGCTTTATTCTACCCACATTTAAAGTGTTCATGGCAATTTTAAAACCATTTCCTCGCTCAGAGAGCATATTATCTACGCTAACTTTAGTTTTATTGAAAAAAACTTGTCGAGTAGAGGAGGCTCTAATTCCTAATTTATGTTCTTCTTCTCCTAAGGTAATACCATTAGAAGGGTCATTTTCTACGATAAAGCCTGTGATATTTTTATCTTGTTCAATACGAGCAAATACAATGAATACATTACAGAAACCAGCGTTGCTAATCCACATCTTTTGTCCAGTAATCTCATAGTATTTACCATCTGGTGATAAAACAGCCTTAGTTTTACCACTATTGGCATCTGAACCAGCATCTGGTTCTGTTAAACAATAAGCTCCAAACCATTCTCCAGAGGCTAATTTTGGAACGTACTTGTTTTTTTGCTCTTCATTTCCATACATAGTAATTGGCATTGTACCGATTCCAGTATGTGCCCCAAAGGCGGTAGAGAAACTACCGGTTGCTCCTGAGATATAGTCACAAACCAACATAGTAGATACAAAGCCCATACCTAAACCTCCGTATGCCTGGGGAACTGCGATACCTAAAAGACCTAGCTCACCAGCTTTTTGCATACACTCTTTGGTAAAAGCGTAATCTTTATTTTCAAAACGTGCTTTATTAGGCCAGATTTCTTTGTCAATGAATTCCTTTACCGTATCACGCATCATTATTTGTTCTTCAGAGAATTGTTCGGGAGTGAAAATGGATTCACTATTGGTTTGTTTTACTAAAAACTGACCCCCTCTAGTTATTTCTTTGCTCATTATGTAGAATGTTTTTTGGTTAATTAGTTGATAGCTTTGCTTAAAGTACTTCGTATATCCCTGCGGCTCCTTGCCCAGTTCCTACACACATACTAACAATTCCATATTTGTTAGCTCTTGTTTTCATCTCATCGAATAGCTGAACAGATAATTTTGCTCCAGTACATCCAAGTGGGTGACCAAGAGCAATGGCTCCTCCGTTTACATTTACAATAGATGGGTCAATGTCAAGTTCTCTAATTACTGCTAAACTTTGAGCTGCAAAAGCCTCGTTTAACTCAATTAAATCAATGTCTTTAAGACTTAAGCCTGCTTGTTGTAAAGCTTTTGGAATAGCCTTAACTGGTCCAATACCCATGATTCGAGGTTCTACTCCGCTAGCCGCATAACTTACCATTCTAGCTACTGGTTCTAAGTTTAGCTCCTTGACCATCGCTTCAGACATAACTACCACAAAACTAGCTCCATCACTCATTTGAGAAGAATTTCCAGCTGTAACACTACCATTTAAAGCGAATACTGGACGTAATTTAGCTAATGCCTCTAGAGAAGTTTCTTTCCTAGGACCTTGGTCTAAAGTTACTTGATAATCTTTGCTGTCTTTTTTGCCTTTTTCATTGATGAAAATCTCATGGATATTAATAGGGACTATTTGATTGTCAAATTTACCTTCCTGTTGGGCTTTTAAAGCCTTTTGATGAGATTCAAATGCAAATAAATCCTGATCTTCTCTTGAGATATTATATTGATTAGCTACAGCCTCAGCCGTTAATCCCATTCCCCAATAATAATCTTCATGACCTTGTTTAGCTACCTTGTAATCAGGGCTTGGTTTATAGCCTCCCATTGGGATAAAGCTCATGCTTTCCACTCCTCCGGCAATAATGCAATCGGCCATGCCAGATTGTATTTTAGCCACAGCCATAGAAATAGTTTCTAAACCAGAGGCGCAATATCTATTAACAGTCACACCAGGTACATCGTCTATTTTTAAACCCATTAAAGAAACCAGTCTACCCATGTTTAGTCCTTGTTCCGCCTCAGGCATGGCATTACCAACCATTACATCGTCGATTCGCTTTTTATCCAATTCAGGTAATTGAGCCATTAAATATTCTATGGTCTCGGCTGCTAACTCATCTGGTCGTTTGAAACTAAACACACCTTTTGGAGCTTTACCCACAGCAGTTCTATATCCTTTTACTATATATGCAGTTTTCATAAGTTACAATATTTTGGCATTAAAATTAATTTCTTAGTGGTTTACCAGTCTTTAGCATATGCTGGATTCTCTCTAAGGTTTTTCTCTCCCCACATAAGGAAAGGAAAGCTTCTCTTTCTAAATCCAATAAATACTGTTCACTTACCATAGTAGGTTTTGATAAATCACCACCAGCCATTACATAGGCTAATTTATTGGCTATTTTTCGATCATGCTCCGAAATATAATGCCCGGCTTGCATACTATCGGTCCCAACTAAGAACATTCCTAAGGCTTGTTGGCCTAGAGCTTTTATATTATTAGTTTTAATGGGTTGTGTATATCCGCGATTAGCCATAATTAGAGCCTCTTGTTTGGCTTGTGTAAGAAGAAGGTTTTTGTTTACCACCACAATATCTTTGTGTTTTTGGAGTATATCAAAATCGAAAGCTTCATGAGCTGAGGTAGCTACTTTGGCCATTGCAATGGTTAAGAAGTGCTCTTGCAATATATTTAGCTCTACGTCATTTTTGCGATATAATTCTGATGCGCGAAGACTCATTTCTTTAGAACCACCACCACCGGGTATTAATCCTACACCAAATTCTACCAGACCGATGTATGTTTCAGCGGCCGCAACTACTTTATCGGCATGAAGACTTAACTCACATCCTCCACCAAAGGTCATTCCAAAGGGAGCTGCCACGGTTGGAATTGCGCTATAACGCATGCGCATCATAGTATCTTGAAAAGTTTTAATAGCCAAATTAAGTTCCTCCCAATCTTGTTCGGCAGCCATCATAAAAATCATCATCAAGTTAGCACCTACCGAGTAATTACTACCTTGGTTACCAACTACAAGACCTTGGAAATCTTTTTCAGCTAAGTCTATGGCTTTATTAATTCCTTGTAATACCCCACCACCAATGGTATTCATTTTAGAATGAAACTCCAAATTGATAATGCCATCACCTAAATCAATAATAGAAGCCTCTTTATTAGACCATATTTTACTTTGGGAAAGATTCTTTAAAATAATGAAAGATTCTTGTTCCTTTATGGCTACATAAGAGTTAGTTGATATATCGTAGTAGTGGGTTTGTGCATTTTCTACCTTATAGAAGCTAGTATGATTGTTTTGAATCATTTGCTCTACCCAAGGAGCTATGGTATATCCCCATTTTTTTGCAATTTCAATACCTTTTTCAATACCGATTAAATCCCAAGTTTGGAAAGGACCATATTTCCATGCATAACCAGATGTGATGGCCTGGTCAATGGAATATAGTTTATCGCTAATTTGTGGAATTCTCTGGCTCACATAAGAGAATAAGCTAGCTAGGTGTTGTTCTACAAATTTTGCGTATTTACTTGAATCTTGTAAAATAACCTTAAGTTTCTCTTTGGTACCAGAGACTTGAGAAGTAGCCTGTAATAAAGCAATATTTGCTCTTTGTAAAACTCGGTACTCTAGGGTATTTAAATCTAATGCGTAACGTGTGGTTTGTTTATCTTTATCGGTAGTTTTGTAATAAAAACCTTTTTGAGTTTTATCTCCTAGGAATTTATTGTGTAATAAAAAATCTAAAGCTTTATTGTCTTTTAGATCTTGAATCATTTTATCGTCTTTACAGTTTTGCTGTAGTCCTTTAGTTACATTATAAGCTGTATCTAAACCAACTAAATCAGCTAATTTGAATGTACCTGTTTTTGGTCTTCCTAAAACTGCTCCAGTTAAGGCATCTGCCTCTTCAATAGTTAGATCTAAGTCCTTAGCTAACTCCATTACCTTAGCCATAGAGTAAACCCCGATTCTATTTCCAATAAACCCAGGAGTATCCTTACATAAAACCGGAGTTTTTCCTAAGTATAAACTAGCATAGTCACTAAAAAAATCTAATACACTTTGTTTGGTCTTTGGACCAGGAATAATTTCAAATAGCTCTAAATATCTAGGAGGGTTGAAAAAGTGTGTACCACAGAAATTTTCTTGAAAATCTTCACTTCTTCCTTCACTCATTAAGGAAATAGGAATACCAGAGGTATTGGAGGTAATTAAAGTTCCTGGTTTTCTATATTTTTCTATTTGCTCAAAAACAGATTGTTTAATATCTAATCTCTCTATCACAACTTCAATTACCCAATCATAATCTTTGATTAGAGCTAAATCATCCTCTGTGTTTCCTACCGTGATTCGCTCAGCGAATTTTTGGTCATAAATAGGAGAGGGCTTACTCTTTAAAGCATTAGTAAGATGATTTTGGGCAACGCTATTACGCAACGCTTTATTTGTTGAAGTAAGCTCAGGGGCTTGATTTTTTAAATCTCCTGGAAGGATATCTAAAAGCAAGACCTGTAATCCAATATTGGCAAAGTGACAGGCAATAGCTGATCCCATTACTCCGGATCCTATTACAGCAACCTTTTTAATAATTCTTTTCATACTTTATGATTGGTTTGGTTAATTATAGTCTGTTTTAAAGAGTAGTATTAGACTCAAAAATACTCTTGTCATTTATTAAGGTATTAATTAGCTGAGCCACTTCAAAGAAGTTTTCAATTTTCTCGGGTTCAATATTGGCTTTAACCATTTCATTGAAACGCATTACCTTTTGTTTGGATAATTCTCTTTTCTCAAGTCCAAGAGGAGTTAAGGTTATAATTACACCACGTCCATCTTTGGGATTCTTAGATTTTTTAATTAAACCATGTTCTTCCATTTTTTTCAAAGTTCTTGTAAGACTTGTAGCTTCCATTCCCATATTTGGACCTAGGGAAGTAGAAGAGGTACCTTCTTTATCTATGCTTAATAATGCAAAGGCTAAAGACATGCTAGCTCCATATTTAGAAGCCTCTTCATTATACATTCTTGAAACAGCCCCCCAAGTGGCTCTTAATACGTAATCTATTGTTTTATTTGTCATAGTAGTATAGAGGGTAAATTCAAATATAAAAAAAAAATAGTATGCGTGCATACTATTTCTTCAAAAATATTTAATAAACTTATTTAATTTGTGTCTTGGTATATTTTCTTATATAAGATTTGATATTTCTCCAAGATTGGTTTTCTCTTTAGTTTTAAGGTAGGAGTAAGGTGTCCGTTATCAATATTCCACACATCGGGAGTTAGTTCAAATCGTTTTATTTGTTCCCACTTACCAAATTTTTTATTTAATTGATTAATTTCTTTTTCAATGCGATTAACAACTTCTATAGTGTTGATCAAATCTAGGTTAGAAGTACCTATATCGATTTTTTTTCTCTCTGCCCATTGTCTAATAAACTCAAAGTTAGGTTGTATTAGTGCACCAGGCATTTTTTCTCCTTCTCCAATCACCATTATTTGTTCAATAAAACGAGATTGTTTCATTATATTCTCAATCATTTGGGGGGCTACATACTTTCCGCCAGATGTTTTAAACATCTCTTTCTTTCTATCGGTGATTTGTAAAAACCCATCCTCGTCGATCTTTCCAATATCTCCGGTGTGGAAATATCCATCTATAATAGATTCATTGGTTTTCTCAGGATCTTTATAATAGCCAAGCATAACGCAGGGACCTTTACATAGAATTTCTCCATCTGGTGCTATTTTCACCTCTACGTTGTCAATTGGTCTTCCTGTTGTACCAAATTTATAACCGTTATTGGTTACTTGTTGTACAGAAATTACTGGAGAGGTTTCCGTTAGACCGTAACCTTCTAAAATTATAAAACCAGCTGCGTTAAAGACTCTTGATAACCTTTGTTGCAAAGGCGCACTTCCTGAGACAATAACCTTCATTTGTCCTCCAAGGGCTTGTTGCCATTTAGAGAAAACTATTTTTCTTGCAATTTTTAATTGCACATTATACCACCAAGTTCTTTGATAGGGTTCGTATTTAAAACCAAGATCTAATGCCCAGAAGAAGATCTTTTTACTAATTCCTGATAAGGAACTTCCTTTGGTAAATATTTTATCGTAAACCTTTTCTAATAATCTTGGTACCACTGTCATTACATTGGGTTGGACCTCTTGAAGGTTTTGTCCCATCTTATCAATAGATTCGGCAAAGTAGATAGATACCCCAGAATACTGATACAGATAGACAACCATGCGCTCGAAGACATGACAAATCGGCAAGAAACTCAATGCTCTGTATTTATCCTCTCTTGTAAAGGGAATCCTTGGGTAACTTCCAATAGCGTTTTGTAGAATATTGTTATGCGAGAGCATAACTCCTTTTGGTCTACCAGTGGTGCCAGAGGTATAGATAAGAGTAGCTAAGTCTGAAGGCTCTACACTATCCATGATCTGTTGTACCTTATCTTGATTAGATTCATCTTTTCCTAACTCAAATAACTCATCTATACTCTTACAGCCATCAATGGGGTCAAAACTGTAAATTTCTTTTATGTTTGGCAGATTATCTTTCACAGAAATTAACTTATCATATATTTCTTTGTCTGATACAAATACATAGCTTGCATCGGAGTGATCTAAAATATATTGATAGTCTTGGGCAGAAATAGTAGGGTAGATAGGTACATTTTGTGCACCTATTTGAAGTATTCCTATATCTAATAAATGCCATTTGGTTTGATTATTACTTGAAATAACAGCTATTTTAGCTTGCTTTTGTATTCCAAGTCGCAATAAAGCTCTAGAGATGCTATTGGCTTGAGCAATATATTGTTGCGTAGAGGTTTTATGCCAGGTACCATTTACTTTTGTAACTAAAGAATCTTCCAAAGGGAAATTTTTCAACTGAAAATATGGAATATCAAAAAGTCTTGTTGGCTTTATCATATTAATTTAATTAGTATATGCAAAATATGAAAAAAAAACTATATAAACTATAAGGCTATAAAAAATGTATTAGTCTAAAGTTTTAACTAAATTTGTAAATTATTTAAAATAAACCAAAACTCATTATGTTTTCAAATCGTTATAGATTAAACGAATTGCTTGTTTTTTTTTACAGATTACTTTTAGCTTTCGTATTTTATTTTGCAGCTAGAGCACTGTTTTATATTTATAATTCAGACCTTTTACATGTAGATTCTTTAGGACAGTTTTTAACCCTGGCGTATCATGGAATAACTTTTGACAGGATGGCTATTTTTTATGTTAATAGCTTATTTGTTTTAATGTCTATTTTACCTCTTATAGTTCAAACAACAAAAAGATATCAAAAGGTGCTTTTTTGGGTATATTTTATTCCTAACCTCTTGGCATATGCTACTAATTTTATAGACTTTATTTACTATAGGTTTATCTATGCTAGAACAACCATTGCTGTGTTAGATAGCTTAGAGCACGAGAGTAATAAAGGTACTTTGATGTGGAATTTTTTCACGGCCTATTACCATGTATTCTTATGGTTTTTAGGACTTAGCATCCTATGGGTTTTCCTTTATAAAAAAGTACAATTTAAAAAGCGTATTCTAATAGAGGATAAAAAAGCGTATTGGATAAGTAGTGTAATTATTTTCGTGGCAGTAGCCGTGGGCTTTGTCGCAGGAGTAAGAGGAGATTTAAAAAAGACTACTCGTCCTTTAAATATTATAGATGCCAATAGATATGTTCAAAAGCCAGAGCATGCCGATATTATTTTAAATACACCATTCGCTATATTGCGTACCATTGGTAAGACAAGTTTTAAGAAGATTAATCTCTTAGATGACCAGCAGTTAGATCAGCACATTAGCTCAGTGAAGTTATATACCAATAATGAGCCAAGTACTCCTAATATTGTATTGTTTATTTTAGAGAGCTTCTCAAGAGAGTACGTAGGGGCCTTTAACCAAGATCAAAACATTGATAACTTTGTTAGCTATACACCATTTGTGGACTCTTTATCTAAGCAAAGTTTAATTTTCCCAAATGCATTTGCAAATGGATACAAATCCATTCATGGTATGTCTTCTGTTATCGCGGGAATTCCTTCTTTTAAAGATGCTTTTACCTCTTCACCTTTTCCAAAGCAGAAAATAGAATCTTTAGTTTCTACTTTGCAATCTAAAGGTTATGATACTTCTTTTTTCCATGGTGCTCCAAATGGATCTATGGGCTTTTTAGGTTTTGCCAATATTTTGGGTTACGACAATTACTATGGAATGACAGAGTTTAATAATTCTGATCAATTTGATGGAACTTGGGGAATTTGGGATGAACCCTTCTTTGAATATATGGCTGAGGTTCTCTCAGAAAAACAAGAACCTTTTTTTGCTACTCTTTTCTCGGTGTCTTCTCATGAGCCTTTTAATGTTCCTGATAAGTACCAAGGACGCTTTAATAAAGGAAACCAACAAATACACCAAACCATTGGATATACGGATTATGCACTAAAGGAGTTCTTTGAAAATAATAAGGATAAGCCATGGTTTAATAATACCATCTTTATTATCACAGCAGATCACACCAATCAAGTAGATTATCCAGAGTATTTAAAGGCTGTTAATAGATCTGCAGTTCCTATTCTTATTTATAGCCCTAATAAAGATGTAGCAAACTTAGTAGGAGTTAATAAAGACTTGGCCCAGCAGATAGATATCTATCCAACGATCTTAGATATCATCGGTTATGATAAACCTTTTAGAAGCTGGGGTAGAAGTTTGATTAATGATACAATTGTAGAGCCCTTTACCATAAATTACATCTTTAATGAATACACCTTTCAACAAGGAGACTATATATGTAGATTTGACGGTAATAAGATAACAGGTATTTATGCCATAGAGGACAAGGCTCTTGAGAACAATCTTATAGAGACCGAATCTGAGAATCCAGAAATTCAGCAAATTATCTTAAATACAAAAGCTTTCGTACAAGATTACTTTCAAAAGATTATCGATAAAGAATTAGATTAAAAAAAAACATCGCCCTTAAAAAGGGCGAT
The DNA here is from genome assembly GCA_947632215.1 of uncultured Flavobacterium sp. Lineage (GTDB taxonomy): Bacteria > Bacteroidota > Bacteroidia > Flavobacteriales > Flavobacteriaceae > Flavobacterium. The sequence continues at coordinate 24,787 of CANROJ010000023.1, forward strand.
GTTTTTTTAATTATAAATCAAAATTATTCTTTGATGTCATTTTCTATTAAAAGTTGCTGAGCGCGCTGGGCATCTTTTTCTTCTACTAATACATTTACAGCATTGCTATCCGAAGCAAATCCAGCTGCAATTGAAGAGTCAATATCATTGCGGATTATATAAGGTATGTTGTTTTGCTCTAAAATGTTTTTTACAGCTAAAACCATAATCTCGCTACCTGAGTATAATATAATGTGATTCATGGTGAGAATTTTTTTATTTAAATCGAAGATAACTGTTTTTTTTTAATTTAAAAGCTATTGTTAGCTATGATGTTAAAAATATCTTTGTTAGAAGATGTTTTTTGTCTACTTGTTTTACTTTAATTCCCTTATAAATAGTTTATTAACATAGAAAAGGGCAGTAGCTAATGCTACTGCCCTTATTAGATAATTTATTAGCTGTGATTTCTAAAGACAAGCTGGTTGTCAAAGGCATCTAGTAAGATGATGCTGTCGGATTTGACATTACCCGATAGTATTTCTTTAGATAACTTATTTAGTACTTCTTTTTGAACTACTCTTTTTACTGGACGTGCTCCAAATTCAGGTTCATATCCTTTATCGGCTAAGAATTCTTTGGCCTCCATGGTAGCTTGCATAACAATATTCTGACTATTAAGCATTTTAATTACCCCGTTTAACTGAATATCTACAATCTCTAAGATATTATCTTTAGACAAAGGAGTGAACATAACTACTTCATCTATTCTATTTAAAAACTCAGGTCTAACACTTTGTCTTAATTCATTAAGAACCTTCACTTTAGCTTGCTCAGAGGCAAGTTGTAAATCGCTAGCATCTTCAAATTCTTCCTGAATAAAATGACTTCCGATATTAGAGGTCATAATAATAATGGTGTTTTTAAAATCAGCTAACCTACCTTTGTTGTCCGTTAGACGCCCCTCATCTAATACTTGCAATAAGATATTAAAAGTGTCTGGGTGAGCTTTCTCAATTTCGTCCAAAAGTACAACCGAGTAAGGTTTTCTTCTAACTGATTCGGTTAATTGACCACCTTCATCATATCCAACATAACCCGGAGGTGCTCCAACTAATCTACTCACGCTGTGGCGCTCGCTATATTCACTCATGTCAATTCTAGTCATAGCATTTTCATCGTCAAATAGATAGGAAGCTAATGCTTTGGCTAACTCGGTTTTACCAACTCCTGTTGTTCCTAGGAAAAGGAAAGATCCAATAGGTTTCTTTGGGTCTTGCAAACCAGCACGGCTTCTTCTTACGGCATCACTAATAGCTTCAATAGCTTCGTTTTGCCCAACAACTCGGTGGTGTAATTCTTTTTCTAAGTGAAGAAGTTTCTCTCTTTCACCTTGGAGCATTTTTGTCACAGGTACTCCTGTCCATTTAGCTACTACCTCAGCAATATCTTCACTAGTAACCTCTTCTTTAATTAAAGATGTTCCGTTGTTGCTATTTTCTAATTCAATTTGAGCTTGGCTAAGTTGTTCTTGGGCATCTTTTATTTTTCCATAGCGTATTTCGGCTACTTTTCCATAATCGCCATCTCTTTCAGCTTTTTCGGCTTCTAATTTATATTGTTCAATTTCTTGTTTGAAATTTTGAACGCGATCAACCACTTCTTTTTCACTTTGCCACTTTGTAAAAAGGTCATTTCTTTGCTCTTTAATATTGGCCAGCTCATGAGCTAATGATTTTAACTTCTCTTCATCATTCTCTCGTTTGATTGCTTCAATTTCAATCTCTAACTGCATAATACGACGATCTAAAACATCTAAATCTTCCGGTTTAGAGTTTATTTCCATGCGCAGTTTAGCTGCAGCTTCGTCCATAAGGTCAATTGCCTTATCTGGTAAGAATCGGTTAGTTATATATCTCTCCGAAAGATTTACCGCAGCAATAATGGCCTCATCTTTTATACGTACTTTATGGTGAGCTTCGTATTTTTCTTTAATTCCTCTTAAAATAGAAATCGCACTTTCAGTATCTGGTTCATCAACCATTACTTTTTGAAAACGTCTTTCTAAAGCTTTGTCTTTTTCAAAGTATTTTTGATACTCATCTAAAGTAGTTGCTCCAATAGAGCGAAGTTCACCTCTTGCTAAGGCTGGTTTTAAAATATTTGCAGCATCCATTGCTCCATCTCCACCACCTGCGCCCACTAGGGTATGAATCTCATCAATAAATAAGATGATATTACCTTCGGCTGAGGTCACTTCTTTTACAACAGCTTTTAAACGCTCTTCAAATTCCCCTTTATATTTAGCACCTGCAATAAGTGCACCCATATCTAAGGCGAAAATTTGTTTGTCTTTCAAGTTTTCTGGAACATCGTGCTGTACAATACGATGAGCTAACCCTTCTGCTATAGCAGTTTTTCCAACCCCAGGCTCTCCAATAAGCATTGGGTTATTCTTTGTTCTTCTACTTAAAATTTGAAGAACGCGACGAATTTCTTCATCTCTACCAATAACAGGATCCAATTTTCCTTCATTGGCAAGTTTAGTAAGGTTATTGGCATATTTGTTCAAAGAATTATAGGTATCCTCGGCTGATGCAGAGCTAACTCTTTGTCCATTTCTAATTTCATTAATGGCTGCTTCTAAATTCTTTAAAGTAACACCTTGATCTTTTAATATTTGTGCTACTTTAGATTTGGATTGAAATATTGCCAAAATTAAGTGTTCTATAGAAACAAACTCATCTTTCATTTCCAAGGCAATTGCCTGGGCTTGATTCATGGTTGTAGTTGCTTCTCTGGAAAGGGAAATTTGCCCACCAGAAACTTTAGCAAAGCTCAGTATTGTTGCATCTAATACACTTCTAAAGGTATCTAGATTGATGTTTAGCTTTTTTAATATAAAAGGAGTCACATTCTCGTCTACTTCTAAAATACCTTTAAATATATGCTCATTTTCAATCTGTTGTTGTCCAAGTCCCTGGACAATCACTTGGGCACGTTGTAGTGCTTCTTGTGATTTTATGGTAAAATTATTCAAATTCATTTTTACTTTTTTAATTTGTTGGTTGCTTAATGTTATACAAATAATATTCCATACTTAAAAATAGGACAATTTGTCTATACTTTATGTTAATTACATGTGTTTATAAGACAAAATGACCTAATTTAGCGTTTTGTAATGTGTTTTAATTAAAATTTTGTCATATGAATTGGATTAATATTAAAGAATTGGAGCAAATTAATGAACTCAAAGAATTTTCTAAGCAAAAAGCAGTTGTATTATTTAAAAACTCACCTCGATGCTTTATTAGTAAGTTTGCATTGAAAAACTTTCAAAATGATTTTTCAAATCCAACCAATACTAATTGTTATATGGTAGATGTGGTTGCCAATAGAGCATTGAGTCAACAAATTGCAGCTGATTTTGATATTGTTCACCAATCTCCTCAGTTATTAATTGTTTTTGATCAAAAGGTAGTCTATCATACTTCTCATGAAGGAATTGATGCCAATGAAGTAGAAAAGATGCTTCTTAGAATTTAAAGAAGCACTCACTACTTTTTTTGAACAAATACCTACTGTATAGTTTGATAATTTATATCGATTGTCGAGGCTATTTTTTGATTGCTCTTATAAGAGGAAGATTGCATGATTTTCAATAAATCATCGGTAAGTGTAGTAATTTGTTTAGAGTCTTGATCATCCTGCTGATTTTGAGCATCAATGCTAATTCCATCGCATTCCAAGGTGGTTGTTGAATTTTTTTGATCATCGAAAATTTTTGCTATACCAACTGCAAAAGAATTATCGTCAAAAAACTCAATATCCTTTATGGTCAATTGTTTTTTATTTTCATTAAGAACTACATTAAATCGCACACTTTGAAACTCACTGTTATCCTTTTCTTTAACAACATAGGCTACAAATTCTTCTAAAAGATTTTGTAGTTCTTCTTGGGTGGTAGACTCACTAAGATCTTTACTTGCCATTTGGGTGGTAAATTGTTTGTCTTTTTGGCCTAATTCTATATTATTTGTCATAGAGTAGGGGACAGCGCTAAAACAAGACGCCCCACCTATTAGGGCAGTTAATAGAAGTAACTTTTTCATATTTTTTCAATTTTTTAAGATTATAACATTTTAAATTTACAAAAAAATAAAGTGTCAGGCTAAGAAATAATCTTTTTAAGTTCAAAATATTTATCGATCTAGATGGAATTTGAGTATAGATTGTTGTGATTTTTAAAAGTCTTAGGAATTAAGAACTTAGAGTTTGTCTAAAGCCTTATGAGGCTCTGTTGGCTGGGTGTAAGGACAAATAGTTAGATCTCTACTGATAAGTAACCTAAGTGTTCAGTGGCTACTAACAATGGGCTTTTGTCTTTGTTTTTATAATGTAATGCGTTAATTTTACAATAAAAATTTAAAAGAAATGTATTTTGAAAAGTAATATTATTCTATCTACTGCTATGGTGTTTTTATTACTAGTTGGTCTTAGTAACTGTAAACAAAAAGAAGTCAAGTTGCAAGAGCATATTTTGAGTGAAATGTTTGATAAGCCTGCAAATATTGATTCTTTACTGATTCAAACAAAAACAGTAATAGAAGCTGGGCTGCAGCAAAAGATAGATACTTTAGTTATTTGTCAATAAGTATCCACCACAAAATTTCCTATATAGGTAGGTTATATATAAGAATGGGGCTGTCTCATTGAGGCAGCCCTAATTTTTTACACAAATTCGCCTTAGAAACCATGCCAACAAGCTACTTACTGCAGAACAAGGAGTAGAAAAGCGCAAACAAAGGTGTCATGAT
>CANROJ010000024.1 GCA_947632215.1 uncultured Flavobacterium sp.
TAGAAGAAAGTTTAGAATTAATTGGTCAACTTGAAAAAGAACTTTGAGGATAATATTCTGAATAATTTAACTAATTCAAAAGGAGATATCTATCCCCTTTTTTAACTCAGACACAAATGAGAAAGTATTATATATTAATTGCTTTTATCTTTAGTACTCTTTTTTATGGGCAAGATAATCAGAAATTAGAAGTAATGAGGTATTATTATCAAACAAAGATCCTTGTAGATATATCTGAAAGTAAGGTGCTTAGAGAAGGTGTGGCAATAATAGATCTTTTTGTTGATAAATCAAGGTTTATGGATTTAGCATACTATGAACGCAGTGAGAAAAATATGATTAAAGAATCAAATATTTCTAATGAAGAATTAATACAAAGAGCAATTTCAAATCGTCCTGTTTTTACTTGGTTTGTTTTAACTGATAAAGCAAACAATGTTTTCTATAACAAAATTGGTCGTTTACATAACTTTTATGTAGAAGATAGAAATGAAATAAAATGGGTAATTCAACCTCATAAATTAAAATGGAATGAATATGAAATCCAAGAGGCTACTACTTCTTATGGAGCAAGAGAATGGACAGTTTGGTTTACTCAAGATATTCCCAATCAGGTGGGACCATATAAATTTAATAATTTACCAGGTTTTGTTGTAAAAGCATGGGATAGTGAACAACACTATGTTTTTGAATTTTTAAACAGCCAAAAAATAAATGTACTAAGTGAAATTGATGGATTCGAAGTCTATGAAGAATCATCAAAAGCAAAGACAAAGAAAGCAATGAATATTAATTCTAATCAAACTTTTTATAGTGAATTAGAAGGAACCGGGATAACATTAGATGCTAAAGGACAAGAATTAATGAATAGAAAAAAAGGGAATCATATTAACCCAATAGAGAGAGATTATTAGTTTCCTAAAAACAACTCCATTTTTAAGGAACCGTCTCAGTTGAGATAGCTCCTTTTTTTCGTTTATATTCTCGCGACTCTAATACTATGTAGTTTATCGTAAAGTTAAAGTATATTTTTAAGTCTTTAATTCAATGTGATGTATTTTTATACCTGAAAAGGTATACTTTTTTATATTTTTAAAATTTTATACCCTAAGAGGTATGATTTGAATTTTTTCAGTATATTTATACCATAAAAGGTATAATTATGCATTCATTACGATTATTTGTAAAACAAAAACGAAAAGAATTAAAACTCACCCAAGAAGAGTTGGCTTTAAATGCTGGGGTAGGTTTGCGTTTTGTTCGTGATTTAGAACAAGGAAAGAAAACACTTCGATTAGATAAAGTGAATGATGTATTGGCTTTGTTTGGCAAAGAAGTAGGGGTAATCGATAAAACTCGAGAATAATGGTACGTCAAGCAAAAATATATTTTCAAGAGCTATTTGCAGGTGTTTTAACCGAGGGTGATGCTGGTTATACATTTGTTTATACGAAAGAATATTTAGAAACATCGAATCCTAAAGTAATTAGTCTAACCTTACCACTAACTGAACAACCTTATCATAGCAAAGTTCTTTTTCCTTTTTTCGATGGCTTAATTCCTGAAGGCTGGTTACTTGAAATAGGCGAAAAACATTGGAAGTTAAATCCTCGAGATCGTTTTGAATTACTAATCAATTTGTGCAGAGATACTATTGGTGCCGTATCTGTATATCCTATGGAGGAGGAAAAATATGACTAATTGTTTATTTTGTTATCAACCTGTTGAAACAGGTGAATTTCATTCGAAATGTTCCAAAAAATTCTTTAGAACAACACATGTTCCTGCTCTAGAATTAGATCAAGAGAAATTAAATCAATTAGCACAAATTACGGTTAACGAACGGTTGGCTTTGACAGGCGTTCAACCTAAAATTTCCTTAAGTTTAAATCAGGAACAAGGTAATAAGCGATTAACTTTAGTTGGTTTATGGGCAGACTATATTCTTAAGCCGCAATCTGCTGAATATTCTTTTATGCCTGAGGTGGAAGATCTAACGATGCACTTAGCCAAGTTGTTTAAAATTGAAACGGCTCAGCATGCTTTAATTCGAACTTCGACAGGTGAACTAGCTTATATCACCAAGCGTTTTGATCGAGCGAATGGCAAGAAAATTCATGTAGAAGATTTATGTCAATTATCGGAATTATTAACCGAACAGAAATATAAAAGTTCATATGAACGAGTGGGGAAAATCATCAAACAATATACTACCAATTCAGGGTTAGATGCTATCAAATATTTTAGATTGGTTTTGTTTTGTTTCTTAACAGGTAACAACGATATGCACTTAAAAAACTTTTCGTTAATGCATACAGATAAAGGTATCTTGTTTTCACCTGCTTATGATTTGTTAAATGTAAACTTGATTTTTCCAGAAGATAAAGAAGATTTAGCTTTAAGTTTGGGTGGTCGTAAACGAAAAATAAAACGTTCAGATTTTAATCAATTGGCAAGGAGTTTAGAATTATCAGAAACGGTTCGAGATAATATTTACAAAGACTTCTCTAAGCAAAAAAATCAAGTACAAAATGGGATTGACAGAAGTTTTTTGTCCGAAGAGTACAAAAAAGAGTATTTTCGTATTTACGAAAGTAAAATAAAACAAATTGACTTATAAAAACCTTTATTTTGCGTAAGCAAAAATGTTCATATTTTTACGATGACTTTATTGCACTTAATAAGATTTAAACGTATCATAATTAGTTAAAGGGTAAGTTGTAAATTATTATTGATGTTACTTTAGATTGCCATAATAGTTGTGTTGAGTGCAAAATTCTGACTCTTACATAAATATGTGCTTTTTTTGTATCTTATTTGTACCATAAAAACGTAATTAACTGATATTCAGTTTTGATTATTTTTGAAGAAGTAAAATCAATATGATAGAGTTGATTTGTAGAGGGAAAATGACAATTTATCCTTCCATTAGTTCAACAATACAATATCAGGCATTGTACAGAAGTGAAGTTTATAAGAATTTCGGGATCTTTTAGGTGAAATATTTTGCGATAAGTCTTATTAAATTTCTTAATTTACAAAAGACAATAAAACAAGTAATTATGAATGTTATCAAACCAAGTAATCTTGATTTTTTAAAAGAGTTACGCCTCAATAATAATAGGGAATGGTTTACTGATCACAAGGATAAAGTGGATAGTAATCTAAGGGACTTTAAAGAGTATTTTTTCCAAGTCGAGCAAATCATGCAAGAACACGATAAAATAGAAAAGGCCCGTATGTATCGTATTTATAGGGATGTTCGTTTTTCAAAAGATAAAACACCTTACAAAAGACATGTAGGTTTTCAAATGTCTCGATTAAAGCCTTTATTAAGAGGTGGTTATTATATACATATAGAGCCGGGTAATTCTTTTATTGCAGGTGGTTTATTCGAGCCTAATAAGGAAGATCTTTTGCGATTAAGACAGGAAATAGCAATAGATGATCTAGCTTTAAGGGATATTATTGCACAAGAGTCCTTTAAAAAGTATTTTGGTAAGTTAAGCGGAGAAGAGTTAAAGACAGGTCCAAGAGACTTTCCAAAGGATCATCCTAGTTTAGATCTTTTAAAGAAGAAGCAATTCTATGTGGTTCGATATTTTGATGATAAAACCGTATGTAGTGAAGAGTTTTTAGACCAGGTAATACAGAGTTTTATGGCTATGCGTCCTTTATTTGATTATTTTTCAGAGGTATTTACTCATGACAAAAATGGAACACCTTTGTATGAATAAGATAGCATAGCATGTAAAGGGGATATAAGTAATTCAATAAAAAAAGACTTTTACATAAGATTTATGTTAAAGTCTTTTTTATATTTTTTATAGAGTAATAGCTTACAAGAGTTTTACTTCAAATATTTTATCCCAGTTTTTTCCTGTAACAAACAAAGTTCCATTTTGCTTGTTATATGCGATGCCGTTAAAAACGTCTCTATCTTCATGATAAAGAGTTTTATGGATTAGTTCAGAGAAGTCTACTATTTGTAAAATTGCTCCAGTAGCTGGATCTATTATAGCTATAGCATTTTCTCCATATACGTTAGCATATATTTTACCATCTACCCATTCTAATTCATTGATGTAAGAAATTTGTGATTTATTGGTATAAACTTGAATCTCGTCTACTTTTTCAAAAGTAATTGGATCGATCTTGTAGATTTTATTAGACCCATCACTCATATAAAGATATTGTCCATCATTGGTCAATCCCCAGCCTTCCATTTTTTTGAAATAATCAAAACTTCCAGTCTGTTCTAAAGTATTGATATCATAGATATATCCTTTATTGTTTTGCCAAGTAAGTTGGTAAAGTTTTCCGTTGAAAATTGTACACCCTTCTCCAAATATTGTCGAGGGTAGGTTGTTGATTTGTAGTACTTTTCCAGTTGTTGGATCTACTTTTCTTACACTGGAAACACCTTTTTTTCCAGTTCCTCCACTTTGGCTAGTACCTCCGCCTTCTCCATTCCCTGTGCTTTCAAACAAAACATTATCATAAAACTCTAAACCTTGAGTATATGCATTTATGTCATGAGGATAAGTATTGACGATACTGTAATTTACAAAAGAAGGTGTAACAGGCGAAAGGATTTCAATCCCGGTAGAGAAATCTTTGCTTTGACCTTGATGATAAGCAGTTGCCTTAAGGGTCGCTTTACCTAGTTTTTGTTGTTTTAAGGTAACCTCTTGCACTGAATTGGTAGTGGTAGAGAGTAATCTTTTGTCATTTAAATGGTAAACCACTGAATCCAGTTGTGCCTCAGGTGTTGTTTTTAAAGCAAGTTTTATAGACTCTTTGGTAGAGTATTGTTGCTTTAATTGGCTTGTATCTATTGATATAACGTTTTTGTCTAAATTTTTCTCTTGCGAACAACCACTAATGGTAAGACCTAAAGCAAAGTATATTAATAGGTTAGTGTTAATCATAGTAATTATTAATTTTAGTACAAGATACAAATCTTATGGATAAATAGGTAAAACACTTGTAAAAATATAAAATGGTTGTATATTTGCACTGGCAAGTCCTACACGACCAGCTCCTGCAGAATCCTCCAGGGTGGGAACGCAGCAAAGGTATGTGGTTGTAGCGGTGCGATGTAGGTAGCTTGCCATTTTTTTATCTCCTTTAGGGAGATTTTTTTTTGCCTTTTTTCTTGGCTTAGTTCTATTTTCTTTCTAAAAAAATAGACCCCTTTAATTTTCATTTAACCTTTGTTATGTTCGCCTTGCAAATAAAAAACATAAGTGCTTGTATTTATTGTTTTGTTATGCTGCATTTGATTTTTTTTAGGTAGATGGACCAAATTCACTTTTATTTTATTGACCACCCGCCCAGAGTAAGATTTCTTCTTATTTGTAAGAGATATCTTTAGTTTATTCTTAGGTAGTTAATCACTACTGTGGAATGTTTTATTAATGGGATTTTTTGATTTTATACACATTGTAAAATATATTAAGCGGAAGTCTTTTACTCTGGATTGCTTTTTAGTATTTTTGAGGTAAAATACTTCAATTTGAAAAAGATATTTAAAAAGGTTGTCAAATTTGCCCTATGGGCAGCAGCAAGTATTATTGCTATATTACTAGTGGTTATTATTGCTATACAAATACCTTTTATTCAAAATAAAATCAAGAATATAGCCATTGACTTTGTTGAGCAAAAGATTGGTACTCCGGTTGATTTAGAGCGTATAGAAATTTCTTTCCCTAAAAAAATTGTGGTAAAGGGTCTATATATTGAATCTGAACAAGCCGATACTCTTTTATATACAAATTATCTTGGTGTAGATATTAACTTGCTTAAGCTTCTAGATAATACTTTGGATGTTTCTCATGTAGAGTTACAAGGTTTAAGCACTACTATTAAAAGAGATACCCTACAGCAATTTAATTTTGATTATATTATAAAGGCTTTTGCAAGCGAGCCTAAAGTCGACACTACTGATTCCAAGGCTATGGATATTTCTATAGGAGATATTTCTTTCAAGCAGATTCAAGTGAATTTCTTAGATGCTTACCAAGGAAACTTTTTACACTTAAATATGGCAGATTTTAACGCCAAAGTAAAAAGTGTCGATTTAGAAAAACAGCATTACGGAGTTTCTAAAATTGCTGTGGATGGTTTGATGGTAGATTACCAAAAAATCGTTACTCCTTATAATCAGGCACCACTCCAAAGTGTTGAGCTAACACAAGATCCAAATACTAAGGAGCCTCTTCCTAGTTTAGATTTAGGTAGTATTGCTTTAACTAATTTTGATATTACTTTTAAAGATCAGCTAAGTAAGATAAATGCTCAAGTTGTCATGGATCAACTCTCTACCGAGATTGAGTCTATTGATTTAAATACCCAACAAATTAATATTTATAATATACTTTGGAAGGGTACTAATGTTAAGGCTGAGTTCTTAAAGGATGATTTGGCTGTGTCTGATCACAAGCAAACGCCTACTTCCTCCGATACAAAAAACCAAACCCAAGAAGTTACCCAAAGTACAGATAGCCTAGAGAGTGAATTACCTTGGCAGGTAAGTGTAAAGAATATTGCCCTGTCTAACATAGGTCTTGCTTTGGATGATTATAATCACAAAAGTACAGCCAAAGGTGTAGATCCATATCATTTTGATGTTAAAGATTTAGGCCTGAGTATTAACGATTTTAATTTCTCTGGTAGCAGTCTAACGGCCAATATTAAGGATTTTGCATTTTATGAGGCAAAGACTGGTTTTAGTTTGCAAGATTTTAATAGTTACGTTCTTTATGATAAGCAAACTGCTTTTGTTAAAGATTTATTTTTACAGACTCCTAACTCAAAGGTAAGTTCTTCTGTTGTTTTACATTTTCAGGATATTGATAAATTAGATAAAGAACTAGGGCAAATGTCGATGGATGTTAGCTTTTTAGATTCCTATATCGGATTAAAAGATATAGATTTATTAATGCCAGAGCTTTTAAAAGATTATAAAGTAAAAAATATAAACGATCAGAAAATCTCTTTTGAGATCTTAGCTAAAGGTAAAGTAAATGATCTACAGGTAGATAAGTTTTTTGTAAGAGCTTTACAAAGTACTTTTATCAATGTAAGTGCTAAGGTTAAAAACCTTCCTGAAGTAGATAAAGCTTATGTTGACCTACGCATTAAAGACTTTCAGAGTTCTAAATCTGATATTACTACTTTTATAGATTTGAAAGACTTTGGATTAGATTATGAGATACCTGCATTGATCAAATTAGCTGGTTTTGTCAAAGGAAATAGCAAAGATCTCTTAGCAGATTTAGATTTATCAACAACCTTAGGTAATGTACATTTGAATGCAGGATTGAATCAAAGAATCAAAGATCAACAAGTTTTTAAAGCTGACTTAACACTAAAGGATTTAGAGTTAGGTAAGATAATGCGAATTGATTCACTTGGTAGCATTAATATGCAAGCTAGCTTGCAGGGGGAGGGTAAGGATATCTCCACAGCTAAGGCCAGTGCAGAATTAGTTGTACATAGTGCCTACTACAACGGGTATACCTATAAAGACATTACACTACAGGGTGGCATCGATCAGGGTAAGTATGAGTTAACTTGGGATAATCAAGATCCTAATTTATTAGTGGACTTAAGCTTAAAAGGAGAAATTCTACCCTCACAAGTAAGCTTAGAGTTAAACGGTGATTTTAAAAATGTAGATTTATACGCATTAAATATCGATGAACAACCCAGAGTATTGACTACTTTAATAAAGGCTGATATGGCTAATATTCTGCCAGATAGTTTAGTGGGAACTGTGCAAATTGTTGATTTAGCATTCGTGTTAAAGGACCGGGCTTATGCATTGGAGCCTATCGTTTTTACTGCTCAAGGAGATACAGGTAGTCGATCTTTGTCTTTGGAATCCCAATTGGTAGATTTCTCTTTAAAGGGAGACTATGTTTTATCTGATTTGCCAAATGCCCTTAGTAGTACTTTTGAAAGTTATTTTAATCCCTCTTCTATAGAAGCTCAACAGGACAAAGAATTAAGTGCACAAACAACTCAGAAGAATTCCTCCTTTGATTATTCTTTAGAGCTTAAGTATGACAAAGTTTTAAAGCAAATGTTGCCTGAGCTTAGCGAGCTGGAAAATATTACTGTGGTTGGAAGCTATGATCAGAATACAAATTATTTTGCTTTAAAAGCTGGTATTCCTAATTTCGTATACGCCCAAAATACTATTGAAGGTGTGTATTTAGACGTAGCCCCTTATCAAGACGCATTAGGTTTTAGTCTAGGACTCCAAAGTGTATCTAACGCTTTTATGCGTTTAAAAAGATTGAATCTTCAAGGTGATGTAAAAGATAATATGCTAAGATATAGTCTGAACTTAAAAGATTCACAAGATCAGTTATGTTATGTCTTATCTGGCGAGGTTCAAAGTATAAATAAGCAAATTCGCTCTAGAATATATCCTAAAGGATTTATGTTAGATTATCAGAATTGGCAAGTTAATCCCGATAATGAAATGGTTATTAGTTCTGAGGGTATTTATATCAAGGACTTTGATTTAAGTCATGAGAATAGCACTATTTCTATTGCCTCTGCACAACAGGTGGCAAATAGTCCATTGCGCTTAGATTTTTCAAACTTTAATTTGTCAACCTTAACAAAGACTATTAAGAAAGATGTACTCTTAGCTCAAGGGGATATTACAGGATTTGTTAGTTTAGAGGATTTATCAAAAGACTTTCGTTTTATTTCAGATATAGCCATTGATAACTTTGGTGTTATGGAAAAAGTCTTAGGTGATTTACATATAGGGGTCAGTAATGAGTCTTTGAGTAAGTATCTTGCTAATGTAGTATTGAAAGGGGAAAATAATTCTATTGTATTGAAGGGAAATGCCGATATGCAGGATTCTACAGTAGATATGATTTTAGATATAGAAGAATTGCAAATGAGCTTTTTATCTAGTTTTGCTTCGGATATGATTAGCAATCCTCAGGGTTATTTTTCTTCTAAGTTAAATATCACAGGAAGTATAGATGATCCAGAAGTACTAGGAGACTTTAAATTTAATGATGTAGGGATACATGTTAATAGTTTGAATGCGGATTTCACTAAGATAAATGAAACGATTGTTTTCTCTAATGATGCTATTAACTTTAATACTTTTAATATCACCGATAGCGATGGGAATCACCTGGTTATAAATGGACAAGTTTTAACCAAGGATTATAGTAATGTTGGTTTTAATTTAAATATTAATGCAAATGATTTTAAAGCTATCAGTTCTACCTCTAAGGACAATGATATGTATTATGGGACTTTAATATTTGACAGTGCTATTAAGATTCGAGGAGATTTAAATAAGCCTGTGATAAGTGGAGAGATTGGAGTCGGGCCAAAGACAGACTTTACCATCGTAATGCCACAGGAAGATCCTTCTATTGCTGATAGAGAAGGTATAGTAGAGTTTATCGACCAACAAAGTTTACAAGATCAGCAGTTTAATCTGTATCAAGAAGATTTTAATAACTCTCCCTTTACCGGTTTAGACATCTCCATGGTTATAACAATTAACAAAGAAGCTGTCTTTAGCATGATAATGGATAGCGACAGTGGAGACAAAGTTGTGATAAGTGGACAGGGAGATTTAGTAGGAGGTATAGACCCTTCGGGTAATATTACCCTTAGTGGACGCTATGAATTTGATCAAGGCTCTTACGATTTGAGCTTTAACATGATCAAAAGACGCTTCGAGGTGCAAAAAGGAAGCTCTATTATATTTGGTGGATCTCCAACTGATGCAATTTTAGATCTAACGGCTATTTATCAAGTTAATACAGCTCCAATTGATTTATTGAGTAATCAACTGAGTGCAATGAGCCCTTCTGAGCAAAATATGTATAAACAAAAGATTCCATTCCAGGCTCTATTGATGATGAATGGACAACTTTTAAAACCAGAAATTAGCTTCAATATTCAACTCAAAGAAGGTATCTCCAGTGTAGCTACAGAAGTTATCACTAATACTAATACAAAACTTGAGCAATTAAGAAATAATGAAGGAGAAATGAACAAGCAAGTTTTTGCTCTTTTATTACTTAATCATTTTATTGGAGAAAACCCTTTTGAAAGTAGTTCGGGAGGTATAAATGCAGGGTCTATTGCCAGACAGAGTGTGAATCGTATTTTATCGGATCAATTGAATAATTTAGCCAGCAGTTTAATTACTGGGGTGGATTTAAATTTCAATTTAGAGAGTAGTGAGGATTTCTCTACTGGGACAAAGCAAAACCGTACAGATTTAAATGTGGCTGTTTCCAAGAGGTTATTCTCCGACCGATTAAAGGTAACTGTTGGAAGTAGCTTTGAGGTAGAAGGTAACCAACGAGCTAACGAACAAGCAGCAAATATTGCCGGAGATGTAGAGTTAGAATATGCCCTTAGTCAAGATGGACGCTATCTGCTAAGAGCTTATCGTAAAAACCGCTATGAAGTAGCTTTACAGGGACAGGTAGTTGAAACTGGTGTAGGTTTTGTTATTACTATGAGTTATGACCGATTCAAGGAGCTTTTCGAGAACTCCAAGGACAAAAAAGAATTAAAGAAGAAATTAAGGGAGCAAAACAAAAATGAATAACAAAAACCAATATAGTAGAAAAATCATCAATATAGGACTAATCATTTTGTGTTTGGTTTTGTATTCCTGTAGTAATACACGCTATATTCCACAGGGAAGTTACCTCTATACAGGGGCCGAGATAGACATTCAAAGTGATTCTTTATCTAAGAGCAAACGAAGTGTAATGCAAGAGGAATTGGACCAATTGGTTCGACCTATTGCCAATAGTTCTTTTTTGGGATTTCGTCCAAAATTGTTTTTTTATAACTTAGCTGGGAATCCTTCAAAGACTGGTAAACTCCGTAGTTGGCTTCGAAATAAATTAGGACAAGCTCCTGTGTTATATAGTCAAGTTAATTTTGAAACTAATACTGCTATTTTAAGTAATAGATTGGAGAACCAGGGGTATTTTAATGTGCAAATTCAAGCAGACACCCTAGTGGTTGGACCTAAGAAAAGAGGGGTGAAGTACACTGTTACTCCAAAGAATCAATACCTTATTAATAAGGTAAGTTATGTTAAGGACTCCACTGCTTTACAAGAGTTAATTAGTCAAGCAGGTAAATACAGTAGATTAAGGAAGTCAAGACCCTATGATTTAGATGTTATCAAAGAGGAAAGAGTTAGATTTGATAATTACGTGAAAAATAAAGGATACTATTACTTTAGCCCTAATGATTTACTTGTACAGGTAGATTCCTCTGTTGGAAATCACCAAGTAGATTTATATGTGAAAATTAAGCAAAATACACCTAAGGCAGCCCTTAAGGCCTATACTATAGATAGCATTTTTGTTTACACCGATTATGTTTTAAGCGACACTAATTTGCAACAAGAACAGGACTCTTCAGTATTGTATAATGATTTGCGTATTATAGATCCAAAAAAGACCTTTAAGCCAAAGATTTTCGATCAAGCGATATTCTTTAAAGAAGGCCAGTTATATAATCGCGATCAACACAATATGTCTTTAAATCGCTTAATGAATTTAGGAGTGTTTAAGTTTGTGAAGAACTCCTTCGAAATTTCAGATACCTTAGGCCATAAGTTAAATGCTTACTATTATTTAACTCCTGCTAATCCTAAAGCCATTAGAGTAGAGTTAACAGGAAAAACCAACTCTGCCGATTATAAGGGAGCCGAACTTAACGTTAATTGGAGTAATAAGAACTTCTTTAAAGGGGCCGAAGTTTTTTCTGTGAGCGCTTACGCTGGGGCAGATTTTCAAATGTCTTCTGAGAATAAGGGATACGATATTTATAAAGCAGGTATTGAAACCAGTTTAACATGGCCTCGATTAATTTCTCCCTGGCAATTTAAAAATGAAAGTACCTATACACCAAAAACAAAGGCTACTATTGGTTATGAGTATTTGGAACGAAGTAAATTATATGCACTTAAGTCTTTTAAAGCTTCCTGGGGATACATCTATAGAAGTAACCCTTATATAGAACACAACTTTAATCCAATGGAAGTTCTTTATGTTGCGCCACAGCATGTGAGTGAGCTTTATCAGGAATCAGCCGTAGGCAACCCTTCCTTGGAAAAGGTCTTGGATAAACAATTAATCTTTGGACCTACCTATAGCTTTACTTACACCAATACTATGCATAGGTTCAAGCAGCATACCTACTACTATAGAGGAATGGTAGATCTCTCAGGAAATATTACAGGTTTGTTAATGGGAGCAGACTATCGTAAGGATAGGCAAAAGACCATCGCAGGAGTGCCTTTTAGTCAGTACGTGAAATTTGATACCGAATTAAGGCATTATTGGAAGTTGTCTCGAGAATCTCAATTAGTCAGTAGAGTAAGAGCCGGGGTTGGAATTGCTTATGGTAATTCTGACGGGATGCCTTATTCTAAACAGTTTTTTATTGGAGGAACCAATAGTATTAGAGCTTTTAAAGCTAGAAGTCTCGGGCCAGGGAGTTTTAATCCTTATAGTTTAAATACAGCTTTTGTTCCCGACCAAAGTGGAGATATGATTTTGGAGTTTAATATAGAGTATCGCAAGAAGCTATTTAGTATTGTCAACGGAGCCTTATTTGTAGATATGGGAAATATCTGGAATCTAGAAAATATTAGTGATAGACCAGGAGGAAAGTTTAGTTCTGACTTTTATAAAGAAATTGCAATAGGGGCAGGAGCTGGACTTCGATTTGATATAACCTTTTTGGTGTTGCGTTTAGACTTAGCATTTCCTTTAAGGATACCCTATAATTTACCTGGTGAGAGATGGGTGATTGACAAGATTAACTTTGGAGATTCCAAATGGAGAAAGGATAACTTAATGTTCAATTTAGCAATCGGATATCCTTTTTAAGTTAGATAAGAATTTATATTATAGATAAAGGCGTTTGTTTTTCCTTTCAAAGAGAGAATACAAGCGCTTTTTTCATTATCAAAGCTACTGTTTATTATAGTTTCACCTCATAGTGTAGAAAGCCTCTACAGTGTGTTGTGTGGTTTAATTTGAGTAATAATCACCAGTAGAGAAAACTTAATTAATCTAAGGTGTTGATTTATAGTGTTTTTGTTCACTAGTTAGTAATTCTAGAGCTCTTGGCATGGTTTTCCCTATTTAGTATAGTATAAGGTGTTATAAAAAAAAGAGTTTATCTCGTTGTTAAGAAAAAGAAAATTTATTGAAATGTCAAGATTAAGCTTTTGCTTGTGTCTTGAATAACTAAGAAGATCGTTAGTAAGGTGAGGAAGAGAAATCTTCTGGTATTAGGGAGCAGTAATGCTCCCTTATTCTTTTTAATGGATTTTGTATTATTGTACTAAGTAAACACCAAATAATGTTTTCCTAGATAAAACTTCCCCGATTATGTATTGTCTTTATGACAAACAGTACTTGAAATGCTCTACTAGTTTTGTTTTTAATTTCTAATAAAAAAATATATTAAAGTAGTTGTCTTTAATACTTTAGTTGTTTATACTCTGTTTTAGTGTAAATTAATAGGCTATGTTTTAGCAATAGTGTACTTCTTAATTATTATTAACAAGAATAAAAAAGTGTTATAGAATATTAAAGTTTCATAGGAATTGGCAAGAGATGCATAAAAAGTTTAAATTTGTCCATAGCACCCTAATTTAAAACGATAACTATGAGTCACAAGATTCTTGTAATAGATGATGATGTACCATTTTGCGAAATGCTAAAAGCCTTTTTGACTAAAAAAGGATATGTTGTATCTAATGCCTACTCGGCCAGTGAAGCGGAGCAACAAATACTAAGCGATTGCTTTGATATAGTTTTAACCGATGTGCGTCTACCGGATAGGGATGGGATGGAGTTGTTGAAAATAATTAAAAGTCAGAGTCCTAGTTCACAGGTGATTCTAATGACAGGTTATACCGAAATACGCACGGCTGTAAATGCTATGAAACTAGGTGCTTTTGATTATGTTGCTAAGCCAATTAATCCCGACGAAATACAATTAACTATAAAAGCTGCTTTACAGACTAAACCTGTAAGTGTTTTATCCAATAATGATTCTTTAGATACAAAACCAGTGTCTGCTAATTCCGTTAACATTAAGAAGACTAACCCAGCAGGTAACCAGAATTATATTCAAGGTAAAAGTGATGTTTCTTTGCAGTTACATGAATATATTGAACTAGTTGCCCCTACTAATATGTCTGTTTTAATTATTGGTGATAGTGGTACAGGTAAAGAGAATATCGCTCACTCTATACATTTAAAGAGTAAGAGAAAAGACAAGCCTTATATTGCGGTTGATTGTGGTGCAATTCCTAAAGAGTTAGCCTCTAGTGAGTTTTTTGGCCATATCAAAGGATCTTTCACTGGAGCAGTAAGCGATAAAATAGGACATTTCGAAGCAGCCAACGGAGGAACTATATTTTTAGATGAGGTAGGGAATTTATCCTATGAAGTCCAAGTTCAATTACTACGTGCTTTACAAGAGCGCAAAGTTAAGCCAGTGGGAAGTAGTAAGGAAATCGATGTAGATATTCGCGTTATCGCCGCTACCAATGAAGATTTACCTGGGGCTGTAAGAGAAGGTGAATTTAGAGAAGACTTATACCACCGATTGAATGAGTTTGGTATAGTAGCTCCTCGTCTTTGTGATAGAAAACAAGACATCTTAACTTTTGCCTATCATTTCCTACAGACCTCTAATACAGAATTAGAAAAGAATGTAGAAACTTTTTCTCAAGAGGTAGAGCAAATATTCTTAACCTATGATTGGCCAGGAAACTTGCGTGAGATGAAGAATATTATTAAGCGCTCTGTTTTATTGACTCGTGGTAGTATTATCACAGGAGATGTCCTACCTGTGGAATTACGTGAAAATTCATCTAACCCCGTTACACAAGTTAAACCCACACCTAGTCCAAGTTCAAAGGTTGATGAAGATTTGAAATTGTTTTCTTCTAAAAATGAAGAACAGGCCATACGTTTAGCTTTAGAAAAAGTAAAATTTAATAAGACTAAGGCTGCTCAAGTTTTAGGCATAGATAGAAAGACATTATATAATAAAATGAAATTATATAATATAGAATTATAGTGTAGTTTAAATAAGATAAGTTCAATTCCTTACTGCTTCTACCTGAGCAATAGTCAGATAGTGATAAATAGATATTTGTAAGGATACTTTTAGGGCTTTGTCTTAGCATAAAATACCTACAGATGACAAAGGAGTTGTTGTTTTATTTTTAACTTTGTAAAAAAACACACAGAAATAGATATTATGGACATACAAACCTTGATTCAAAAGAATCTTGACCAATTACTTTATTTAGCAGATAAAAAGCAAGTACTTGATAATGCTATGGTAGTTAAAATAGGTGCTTTTGTAGCAGCGGCTGTATTAAGAGGGCGCTTTGCTGAACAAAAAGAAGTAACCCAACAAGAGATAAATGGAGTCTTTGGTATTATAGGTGATTTTTTTCGCACTAGTTTCGGAGGACGTAGTTTTTCAAAAGTACATTTTAATAAAATGACCTCTTTGTCTTTAGAGCTTATTCAAGAAACTACTTTTGACCAAGATTTACAGGAGTTTATAGGTTCTTTGCAAGAAGATTAATACCATTGAAGTTGCTATAGATTATAAATTATATTAAGAACCGCTTTTATTAAAAAGCGGTTTTTTATTTTTATGGGCTCAGTGACCTTCTAAGGTTGTATAAAAGACTAAAATGAGTTATCTTTCTAAGCTATAAATAAACTACCTAACACGAAATGAAAAACAAACAACCTAAAACAATAGTTTCATCTATTGGTATGGGAACTAAAAAGCTTAGCCTAGCTTTCTTAGCCCTGGGAGCATTATCGGGGTATGCTCAAAAGAAGCCCCTAGATCATTCGGTTTATGATCAGTGGGAAAGTATCACAAATAAAGCCTTTACTAAAGATGGTAAGTGGGTTTTCTATCAAGTAACTCCACAAGAAGCAGATGCTACTTTGGTTTTGCAAACTACAAAACCAGGTAAAAAGATTGTGGTAGATAGAGGAGAGTCTCTTGTATTTACTGGCGACTCTAAATTTGCTGTGTTTTCTATTAGACCAACTTTTGAAGATTTAAAACAAGTAAAAATTAAAAAGAAAAAAGAGGATGAAATCGCTAAAGATTCTTTAGGTATTGTAGCTTTAAATAGTGGAGCAGTACGTAAATATGCAGATATCAAATCTTTTAAGATACCAAGTAAAGATGCTAGTTATTTAGCCTTTTTACAAGAACCTGTAAAGGACACAACAAAGGCTAATCAAAGCGATAAACCAGCTAAAGACAAAGGTAAATTACAAAGTTTTGATTTAGTGGTTGAAAATCTTCAAGACAATACTTTTAATACTATTTCTAATGTATCGGAGTACTTCTTCGATCCAAATGGAAAATATTTAGTGTATGTTACCAAAGATCCAAGTGCAAAAAAACAAAAATCAGATAAGCAAGACCCAGAAACCACTCCAGAGCAAGAAGTAGAACAGAGCTCTAATGTACAGGATTTTGGAGTATATGCTTTAGATTTAAAAACTGGAAATACAGTAAGTATTTTAACGGGTCAACAAAGCTACACACAATTCGCTTTTGATAATTTATCTTCACAATTCGCTTTTATTGTAAATAATGACCCAGAGAAAGCTCTATCTAAAACATATAGTATTTATTATAGTGACTTTTTGAGTCCTGCTAAACTATTGGTAGACGATACAAGTAAAGGTTTACCTGATTCTTGGGTGATTTCATCTAATTATAAGCCTGTTTTTAGTGAAAATGGAAGCCGTCTGTTTTTGGGAATAGCTCCAACTTTAATGGTAAAGGATACTACTTTAATTGAACAAGATCACGCTATTGTAGATGTTTGGCATTTCAATGAAGATGTACTTCAAACTCAGCAGTTAGCTAATTTAGAAAGAGATTTAAAAAAATCTTATTTAGCTACTATTAATTTAAAATCACCTAATGGACTAGTTGCCCTAACAGATCCAGAGGTAGATCAAGGACAATTAGTAAATAAAGGAGATGCTGATTTTATATTAGCATCAGGAAATTATGGTTACCGTATCCAAAGACAGTGGGATATAACTGGGGTTTCTTCTTACTATTTAGTAGATGTAAACACTGGAGAAAAAACTACGGTCGTTGAGAATCTAACAGGACAAGTCAGAGTTTCTCCTCAAGGACAAAGCGTGGTATATTTTAATAGTGAAGATAAAAATTGGTATGCTTATCACGTAAAGTCTAAGACTACAAAACAACTAAACAAAGGTTTAGATGTGTCTTTTGCTAATGAGTTAAATGACATGCCAGCCTTAGCGGGACCATATCGCATACAAGGATGGACGCTAGAGGATAATTCTGTTTTAATTAGAGATAGATACGATATTTGGGAGTTCTTTTTAAACTCTAATAAACCAGCTCGTATGATCACCAATGGCTATGGACGAAATAACAATATAGCTTTTGATTTACTTAATACAGATCCCGATAAAGTGGCATTTTCTACTAAAGAAAAAGTAGTTCTTAGCGCTTTTAATACAGTAAATAAAGATGCTGGTTTATATCAGACTCAAATTCAATCTAATAAAAATCCTAACCAATTATTAATGCAGCCGTATAGTGGTTTTAATACTTTATTTAAAGCACAAGATGCTAATATGTATGGTTATTTAAAGGGATCTTTTAAAGAGAGTAATAATTTATATATAACTAATAATTTGAGTACAGCTACTCGTATTTCAGATATTAATAATCAACAAGAAAACTACAATTGGGGACAGGCAGAGTTAGTAGAGTGGGTTACACCTCAAGGTTTTGAAAGTCAGGGGGTTTTATTTAAGCCAGAAAATTTTGATCCTACTAAGAAATACCCAATGATTGTATATTTTTACGAGCGTTTGTCGGACAATTTACATCGTTATGAAGCGCCAGCTCCAACTCCGTCTCGTTTAAATATTCCTTTCTTTGTAAGTAATGGTTATCTAGTGTTTACTCCAGATATCGCTTATATTGATGGGTATCCAGGTAAATCTGCTGAAGAGTATATCAATTCAGGAGTAGATTATTTAAAACAAAACTCATGGGTTGATGATAACAAAATTGGAATACAAGGACAAAGTTGGGGAGGTTACCAAGTAGCCCATCTAATTACAGTTACTGATATGTATGCCGCAGCGTGGTCAGGAGCTCCTGTAGTTAATATGACTTCTGCCTATGGTGGTATTAGATGGACAACAGGTATGAGTAGACAATTCCAGTACGAGAAAACACAAAGTAGACTAGGAGCAGATCTATGGACTAGTTTGGACTTATATATGGAAAATTCTCCTTTATTTAATATTCCTAATGTAACTACTCCGGTGGTAATTATGCATAATGATAAAGATGGAGCAGTGCCATGGTACCAAGGGATAGAAATGTTTATGGCACTTCGTCGTTTAGGAAAACCAGCTTGGTTATTAAATTATAATGGAGATGATCACAACCTTATCAAGCGTCAGAATAGAAAGGATATTCAAATACGTCAGCAACAGTTCTTTGATTACTATTTAAAAGGTGCTAAGGCACCAGTTTGGATGGTTAAAGGAGTACCTGCAATTAATAAAGGTAAAGATTGGGGCTTTGAATTAACAGATGAAAAAGTACCTACTCAACACAGCAATTAGTAGCTTTAGCTAGGATTAACAAAAAGAAGACCATCTTTCAAAAGATAGGTCTTCTTTTTATTTAAAGGGAGTTATCTAAGATTGCTTTATGTTTTTTTTAGCTGTATTGTGTTTTTCTTTGGCTAAATTTGAGACAAAGTAAATCACTACTTAACCAATAAAACCATCCCGTTATTTATGATACAACACCTAGATGAAATTAAAGGATCTTGGTTGGCTGATATAGTTATAAACACGCAAAATATTAGCATTGTTTTAAATTTTGAAACTAAGCCATCCAAGGGTATTAATGTAGATGTTCAATTTGAAAAACAACCTACTGTATCTGTTGAAGTAAAATTTTGCCAGATTGATTCCCAAAATATCTTTTTTGTATTAGAGGACTTAAAATGGAAAGTTACCCTACATCTTATAGATGGAGTTTTAAAAGGAACTCTAGACTCAGAAGACCAACAAATAAAACTTGAATTTTCGCAAATAAATAAAAATCTCTTGGAGTCTTCTCTTTGCAGTAGTGACATGGAGTTATTACAGATGCAAAACACTAATGCATTGGATTATCCTTATAGTGTGGAAGATTATTTTGCACGTCCTTTATCCTCTGGATTTCAACTCTCTCCAAATGGGAAGTATCTTTCCTATAAAGAAAAGGATGCCGATGGAAAATCACATGTGTATGTAAAAGACCTTGATAATTCAAACATTACAAAGGTTATTGTAGAACACCAAGAGCTCATTAGAGGTTATGGTTGGATAAGTGAAGAGCGCTTAGTTTACATTATGGATAAATCAGGAGATGAAAACTACCATATTTATGCAGTTAATGTTGATGGTAGTAACCCTTTAGATTTAACTCCTTATTCTAAGGTTAAAGCCAGTATTTTAAATCTCTTAAAACAGGACCCAGATCACATTATCATCAGTATGAATCTTGATAATGCTCAAGTCTTTGAACCCTATAAGTTGAATATTCATTCGGGACAAAGTAGTAAACTCTTTACCAACAATAATGTAAATAATCCCATTGTAGATTATGATTTTGATAAGGATGGTAACTTAAAAGCTTATACCCAAATGCTTGATGGAGTTAAGACTCAATTGTTTTATAAAGCAGAAGCACAAGATGACTTTGCCTTATTTCACACGATTCATTGGTGCGATACCTTCTCTATTATAAGTTTTGATTATTCAAGTGATAACAAAGATTTAGCCTATGTTGTAACTAATTTGGATTCAGATAAAAAGCAAATTGCATTGTATGATTTTTCTAAGAAAAAAGTGGTTCGCACTGTGTATAGCAACCCACACTATGATGTATCTATCATAGGGTTGTCTCGTCTTAGAAATTGGGAGATAGATTATTTGGGGTATGTAGGCAGTAAATTAATTATAGAACCTGTTAGCCAGAGTTATAAACAAATCCATCAAGACCTTCAAGATCACTTTAAAGACTATCAGTACAGTATTGCTGCCAAGACAGATCAAGAGGATAAATATTTAGTGATGGTTCAGAGCGATAAACACTACGGCTCGTATTACTCTTACGATAGATTAACAAAAAAGATTACTTTGCTATATGAGCTTATGCCTCAATTAAAGCAAAACGATATGGCCAGTATGCTACCTATTAGTTTTACAACTAGAGATAATATTGAAATACATGGGTATATTACTTTGCCCAAAGAGGTTTTGCAAGGCAAAAAGGTACCTTTGATTGTAAACCCACATGGTGGACCTCAGGGCATAAGAGATATTTGGGGATTCAATCCTGAAGCCCAGCTTTTTGCTAGTAGGGGTATGGCAACTCTACAAGTGAATTTTCGAATTAGTGGAGGATATGGTAAACATTTTTTTACCAGTGGATTTAAGCAAATAGGACGCAAAATAATGGATGACTTAGAAGATGGAGTACAATATTGTATAAAACAAGGTTGGGTAGATTCTCAAAGAATCGCTATCTATGGAGCTAGTCATGGTGGGTATGCCACTTTAATGGGCTTAATTAAAACTCCAGATTTGTACTCCTGTGGAGTTGATTATGTTGGTGTATCTAATATTTTTACCTTTTTTGAATCTTTTCCAGAATACTGGAAGCCATATAAAGAAATGGTAAAACAAATATGGTATGATATAGATGATCCAGTGGAAAGAGAAATAGCTAAAGAAGTTTCTCCTGTATTTCAGTTGGATAAAATTAAAAAGCCGCTATTCGTTGTTCAAGGGGCAAACGATCCAAGAGTTAAGATTAGCGAGTCGGATCAGATTGTAAAGGCTTTAAGAGATAAGGGCTTTGAAGTGCCATATATGGTTAAGTATGACGAAGGTCATGGTTTTGCAAAAGAGCAAAATAGAATTGAATTTTATAAGTGTATGTTAGGCTTTTTTGATAAACACCTGTAGTGGGTTTATATTATCTAGGGCCTTGTTAAACAAGGGTGCTTTTATTTGGATACTACATAAGTTACTAATCTAAGGCTACCTATAAGTTTTTATACTAGATTTAATTTATAGTTTGTAATTAAAAAAATATCATATTGCTTATGCTTGCCTATTGGCAAACAAAACTAAATTATAGCAGGTAGAATAGAAATAGTTTAACAGGAAAATTCATAAATATTTTTTCAATGAGAGTATTATTAATATTATTCGTTTTATTTTCGACTAACTGTATTAGTCAGAATTTAGTGGCCAACTATAGTAAGTCAGCTATTAAACAAGATAGTAAACCAACTAGTTCTACTTTATTGTTTACAGAAGGAGTATCCTATTTTACTCAAGAACCATCTAAAATAGATTTTCCTAATTTAGATGTGCTTGATCAAGAGGTTAAACAAGTGATTTGAGATCAGATAAAAAGCAAGAACCAAGAACGATACTATTATAAAAATTTTCATGAAGACGAATTAATTACTACTATTTGAAATAATCAGGTGGTGGACAATATTTTTGATTGGAATTGGAAAATTACCGATGAACAAAAGATTATAGAGGGCTTGCACTGTACTAAGGCAACTTCTGATTTTTTAGGTTCAAACTTTGAAGTTTGGTTTGCTAATGATATTCCAATGAGTAGTGGTCCAGAATTTTATCACGGACTTCCTGGGTTAATTACTCAGGCTTCAAATTCAGTTTTTGAATATAAAATTACTTCTATTGAATATCCTGAAAATTTGCCTGAAATTGAAAGACCTGTATTGAAGTCCGATAAGTCAGTAAGCTTTTTAGAGGCGCAGAATAACTTATTAAATCCTGCTGGAAGTTCCTCACTAAAGTGGTTTCCAATCGATGAGGCTACAACTATTGAATCTTCGATCATGACAAGAATAAAAAAGAATTAACTAAGAAGTAATACTGTTTTTTAAATTATTATAGTAAAGCTATTGTCATTAAGTGTTATGTGATGAACTCTGTTCTTAGATTATGTCAAAAAGCTTCTAAAAAGGGAATCCTTTAAATAGATCTAGGTTTAGAAATGCTCCAGAGGTATTAAATTAAAATATAGTTATTACTTATTTGAAAAACGTTTGATTCAACTCTATAAACTCTATAACTACTTAGAAACTTTATTATTTCAAATTCAGTATTTTGACTTAAATTATTTAGCAAAAGGATTTATTTATGAACTTCCTTTTTCTTTAAATCATTCCTTGTGTTTTGGGCATTTATGAGAGGTAATATCTCTTTGATAATAAAAATTTGTTATATAGGGCTGTCT
Source organism: uncultured Flavobacterium sp. (assembly GCA_947632215.1). Classification (GTDB taxonomy): domain Bacteria; phylum Bacteroidota; class Bacteroidia; order Flavobacteriales; family Flavobacteriaceae; genus Flavobacterium. The sequence continues at coordinate 22,450 of CANROJ010000024.1, forward strand.
CATTGAGGCAGCCTTAATTTTTCACAACAAGATCAAGCCTAAAAATATATAACAAAGAGGGCCGTCTCATTTTTTATTGAGACGGCCCCTTCTTCTATTGTATTTGTTATACCACTAGTTTTTATTTTTCAATAAAACCAGCATTTTGTAAATATGCATCCATATCTGGTTGTTTACCTCTGAATTCTTGATAAAGAACATCTCCAGGTTGAGAATTTCCTTTAGATAAGATTTTTTCACGGAAGTAGTCTCCATTCTCACGTGTAATTCCACCATTCTCTAATAACCATTGGTAAGCATCATTGTCTAATACTTCAGCCCATTTGTACGAGTAATATCCTGCAGCGTATCCTCCTCCAAAAACATGGTTGAAGTAAGAAGATCTGTATCTTGGTGGTACTTGATCGATATCAATACCATACTTTGCTAATGCTTGTTTTTCAAACGCATCAACGTCCTCTATGCTAGCGTCAGCTGGTAAAGTATGCCATTCTAAATCTAGTAGTGAAGCACCTAAAACCTCACTTAAGCTATAGCCTTTATTAAAGTTTTTAGCCTTTTCGATTTTATCTAGTAATTCCTGTGGAATAACTTCTCCAGTTTCGTAATGCTTAGCATAGTTTTTCAAAATAACAGGATCAAAAGCAAAATGCTCGTGGAACTGAGATGGTAATTCAACGAAGTCTCTTGATACTCTAGTTCCTGATAACTTAGGATAAGTTTGATCAGAGAAGAACCCATGTAATGCATGTCCAAATTCATGGAAAACAGTTACCACATTATCTAAAGAAAGTAAAGCAGGTTGACCTTCTGCTGGTTTTTGGAAGTTACCAACGTTATAAATAACAGGTAAGTTATCTAATAGCTTAGATTGAGAAACAATACTGCTCATCCATGCACCACCTCTTTTGGAATCTCTTTGATAGTAATCCGTGTAGAATAATCCAACAGGGCTACCATCTTCATTGAAAATCTCATAAACTTTTACATCTTCTTGCCATACAGGAATATCTGTTCTTTCTTTAAAGGTAATTCCATATAGTTGATTAGCCATGTAAAACACACCGTTTTCCAATACTGAATTGAATTCAAAATATGGTTTGATCTCATTTTGATCTAAGTCATATTTCTCTTTTCTAATTTTAGAAGAGTAATATTCCCAGTCAGCTGGAGTTAATGTGAATGGATCAGCTTGCGCATTTACAGCTGTTTTTATTTCATTTTGTTGTAAAGCACTATGATTTTGTACTTTATTCATGTAAGCTTGTAGATCTGCTGCTTCTTGGTTTGCGCTTTTTACAGCATATGGGCTCAAATCTTTTAAAATTTGAACAGCGTTTTCAGGTGTTTTAGCCATGCTTGATTGCAAAGACCATTGTGCATAGTTATCATAACCCATTAACTCTGCTTTCTGTGCTCTTTTTTGAGCAATTTGAGCAATAGTTTTAGTGGTATTGTTTTTATCACCTGGTTTTTGTGCTCTATTCCAAGCTTGATCAAAAAGTTTTTTTCTAGTTTGAGGGTCTTCTAAAACTGCTAAGTCAGCTTGCTGAGTAGTATTGTTTAGATTAATTAAATATGTACCATCTTCTTGTTGGATTGATGCTAGTTCTGCATCAGTTAATCCTTTAAGTTCTTCTTTGGTAAAAGTTACTCCTCCTTGTTTAGTAGCCGCTAATAACTGATCAGAGAAAGTATTAGTTAAAGTAGCTAATTCCTGATTAATTACTTTTAACTTCTCTTTTTTCTCTGGAGTTAAATTAGCTCCTGCGATTTCAAAACCTTGATAATAAACATCTAAAACTCTTTCCTGTTCTGGATTTAAGTCTAAAGAAGCTTTGTTATCGTGAAGCGTTTTAATTCTTTGAAAAAGAGCCTCGTTTAAATAGATAGCATCCGAATGTTGTGCGAAAACAGGAGAAAGTTCCGTGTTGATTGCTTTTAATTCCTCATTGGTGTGCGCTCCAGTTAAAAGACCATAAACAGCGCTTACTCTATCTAAAAGCTCGCTTGATCTTTCCATTGCCTCAATGGTGTTTTCAAAAGTAGGAGCCTGTGTATTAGTAGCAATTTCATTAATTGCTTCTTGTTGACGACGCATCCCTTCTAATAAAGCTGGTTTAAAGTCTTTATTTTTAATTTTGTCAAAGTCAGCTGTTCCGTAAGGTAAACCACTGTCTTCTTGGTAAAAGGCATTCGAGGAATCCCATTGTATTTCACTAGTTGTGTTATCTTTGTCCTTTTGACAAGAAACCGCAAAAAGAGAGGCTCCTGCAAAAACACTTAAAACTGCTTTTTTAGCATTCATATGTTAGGCGTTTGAGTTAGTTTGTGTCAAATATATATAATATCTTAGTAATATGCTGCCTTATCTGGATTTTTAATATAGAACAGCGCTAAAGAGAGTGAATTTTTATACATGAATTATTGTGGTTCATACACCAGTTAAGCATATTAGATTTACTAGCTGTAAAAGAGAATAAAATTGATGAGAAAATATAGTGTTTTGCTGTGCTTAGCCACTACAATTATTTTGGGACAAACTCCTGGCATTAGAGAGTCTGTTTCTAATCATACTCCCATGGAAACTATAGAGGCTTTAGCACAGGATTTCTCTTTATCCTTGCAAAAGGATGCTCAAAGTATAGCAAGTCTTTCCCAAAAGGATACTATCTTAGATTATAAATTAAAGCAAAAAGGGTATGACTTACAACGAGTAAATCCCGATGGAGTTGCAATTTATTATGCTAGTAATAATAGCAAGGCTTTAGAGTTTTCTAAAGTTAACCTATTACATAAAGGTAGCTTAACTCAAAGTAGTCTACTTGGACAAAATATGATAGTAGGACTCATTGATGCAGATGTGGTTTTAGAAACTCATAGAGAATTTCAAACAAACTCTAATCTAGGTAGAGCACATATAAAGGATAAGGCTCATGAGTTGGCTTTTGAAGACTCCGAGGATTATACTCTCGCAGTGCAAAAAAGAAACCATTCCACTCATGTTGCAGGGACTTTAATAAGTCAAGGTTTACAAAGGGAATCCATGGGAATCCTTCCCCAGGGAAGTGTTTATAGTTATAATTGGACCCAGGATATATTAAAGATTATAGATTTGGCCAATCAAGGTGTTTTAATTAGTAATCACTCCTATGGTCTGGCAGCTTTATCGGAGGATAATAGAGCCTTAATTCCAGCTCATTACTTTGGGATGTATTCTCGTGAAGCAATTAGTTTTGATCGAGTTATGCGAGATTTTCCTTTTTTTCAAAGCGTTGTGGCTGCGGGTAACGACAGACAAAACTACCTATTACTTAATCCTTTAAAAAAAGGGGACGATTTACTTTTAGGCCATGCATTGTCTAAAAATGCTATAGTAGTTGGTGCAATTATTGCTAATGGTAGAGTTTTAGATGTCCCTGGGTTTTCTGATACCTATTTTAGTAATTACGGACCTACTGCTGATTTTAGAGTCAAACCCGATATTGTTGCTAGTGGAGTAGGTCTTATTTCTAGTATTTACAAGCAGACAGATGTACAAAACCAACAAGTAGCTAATAATAATTACGGTGTCAAGTCGGGGACCTCCATGGCTACTCCAGTAGTAAGTGGTATTCTGACTCTTTGGCAACAATGGGCCTTGGAGAATAGGAATTACCCTTATAAGGCTAGTAGTATTAAAGCAGTAATGATTCACACAGCCGATCCATTACAGCAATCTTATGGACCTAGCCATAAATATGGTTGGGGATTAATTAATGCTTTTAATGGAAATTTACTTTTAAATAATGCTCTACACGATAAAGCTCTAATAATAGAAGATGCTCTTTATGATGCTAAAGGCTTCTCTAGTAGTGTTGTTACCAGTGAGGATAGTAAGCGTTTAAGTTTTACTTTAGTGTGGAATGATTTGCCGGGTCAGGATAAAATTATAAATCCTATAGCCAGTTTACAGCCAGATTTAGTTAATGATTTGGATTTACGAGTAATAGATCCCTATGGTCAACAATATTATCCCTGGGCATTAAATAAGAGTTATACCGATCTAAGGGCAGTACAAGGTGATAATGATGTAGATAATGTTGAAAAGGTAGATATTTTTGATGCTCCTGCGGGAAGGTATCAAATTTTAATTCGGGCAAAGCAGACATCTAGTGCTATGTGGCAGGATTTCTCTTTAGTGGTAAGTGATCAGGATTTTGCAGGACTTAGTATTCCCAATACAATAAAGCAAGATAAAGTCCTTCCCTTTGAAATATGGCCCAATCCAGCTTCTAGAGAATTGCATTTAATGATTCCTAAAGAGATTGTGTTTCAGGCCAATACTTTACAGGTCTATAATGCATTAGGACAACTGATAGATTCCAAGGTTGTATATGGTACGGATCATTATGAATTGAATGTTGAGAGGTACACTAGAGGTGTTTATTTTTTAACGATTAAAAGTGATCGCAATCAGTATCAGGCTAAATTCCTTAAAAAATAAGCTGTAATAATTCCACTCTTTTAAAGCTCAGAGTCATAGTTAGAAACAAAAAACCAGAAATTGGTGTGATTTGACCACATAAAGTAGGGTGTTGTAAATAACTAAAAGATATATTTGCTTGTAATGAATCACAATATCGTTTTAACTAGTTAATCGCAATAATCACATAATAGTGTAAAGACAACTAGTTTTGATGGTTTTAATAAAAAATCTAACCTAATTATGAAAAGAATCTTAAGTGTTACTTTGGTGCTTTTATGTGCGCTACAAATTTATGCAAGTAAGGCTAATGTATCAAAACCAAGAATTATTATTTTAGCCACCGGAGGAACTATTGCTGGTTCAGGTGATTCCTCTACTGCTGCTGCTTATACCCCAGGCAAGCTTCCATTAGATGTTTTATTAGAAGCGGTACCGGAATTAAACCAAATAGCCAGTGTTAGTGGAGAGCAAATTGCTCAAATAGGTAGTCAGGATATGAATGTGGAAACTTGGTTAAAGCTTAGTGATCGTATAAATACAATATTTAAAGAGAATTTAGCCGATGGTGTAGTGGTTACTCATGGTACGGATACCCAAGAGGAGACGGCTTATTTTTTAGATCTAACAGTAGATTCAGATAAACCAGTGGTACTTGTTGGGGCTATGAGACCTGCTACGGCGATGAGTCAAGATGGCAACAGGAACTTACTAGATGCTGTAATGGTAGCCGCTAGTGCTAATAGCCAAGGCAAGGGAGTTGTGGTGGCCATGAATGAAGCGGTTTTTGCTGCTAGAGATGTTACTAAAACTCATACCACTAATATGGCTACTTTTGCCTCTGGTAATTTTGGACCAATAGGGTTGATTTTTGATGGTAAAGTAAATTACTACTATAGTTCTACTAAAAAGCAAGAACCTAGGTTTAATGTTCAAGGGCTTCAGGAATTACCTGAAGTAGAAATCATATATGGTTATGCTGGTGCAAGCGATAGGGCAATTAATGCAGCGATCCAAGATAAGGTTGCTGGAATTGTGTACGCTGGAGTGGGCAATGGTAATTTTAATCAGCAAGTAGGCAAAGCTTTAGAGCAAGCTGTAAAGAAAGGTATTGCCGTATGTCGTAGTGCCAGAGCTGGACGGGGTAGAGTAACTCTTAATAATGAAGTGGATGATCAAAACCTAGGTTTTGTAGTTTCGGATGATTTGAGTCCACAAAAAGCAAGAATACTTTTAATGTTAGCTCTAACTAAAACTAATAAGGTAGAAGATATTCAGCAAATATTGTTTTCCTACTAAGTATATAAGGTGTCTTGGATAAGTTCTTATAATAAAGTAGCTATTTAACTAGTACCTATTATATAGAGCAACTTTGTTTTTTAGTCTTAATTTAAAAGTCGTAAACAAAGGCAAATTCAAATTTAATTTAATCAATGAAGCTGTTTTTTTAATATTGTAAGTCTTTATATGTTATAAATAAGCAGATGATAAAATTTTATAAAAATAATTTACTGTTTTAAGTTCTTTTGTATAAGGTAGTTGAATATTTAGGTGTGGGAAACTTAAAAATAAAAGGTATTTTAAATTTGCAAGAGAACAAAAAGTTACTACTTTTGCATCCGCATTACAGGCAGACGTTCCTATACAAATAGAAGTAAAGTA
>CANROJ010000025.1 GCA_947632215.1 uncultured Flavobacterium sp.
GGTTTGTTTTGTGTAATGAAGTATTCAAGTATTGAAGGAATTAAAAGAGGGATTAAAATTAACAATTTTAATCCCTCTTTTATATTTTAATAACCTTAGAAAATATTTTATCCTTGATTTTTAAAGATGTCTTTATTGATATTGTCAATATAGTCTAATACTTCTTCTTTACCTGTTTTATCAGTAGATGAGGTAACAAAGTACGTTGGCATTTCTTCCCAATTATCTGCTAACATCTTTTTTCTGTAGTCTGAGACAAGGGAATGTACTTTTTGTTTACCAACTTTGTCTGCTTTAGTAAATATAATACTGAATGGAATTTCAGATTCACCAAGGTACTGCATAAATTCAAGATCGATCTTTTGTGCTTCGTGTCTAATGTCTATTAAAACAAATGCGCAAACTAGTTGAGGTCTTAATTCAAAATAATCAGTTATAAACTTTTGGAAGGTGGATTTAGTTTTTTTGCTCACTTTTGCATATCCATATCCAGGTAAATCAACTAAAAACCAATTAGAATTTATTTTAAAGTGATTTATTAATTGTGTTTTTCCTGGTTTTGAAGATGTTTTTGCTAAGTATTTTTGATTAGTTAGCATATTTATCAAAGATGATTTCCCTACGTTTGATCTTCCAATAAATGCGTATTCTGGTAATGGTTCGTTAGGACATTTACTTACCTCAGAGTTACTTATGATAAATTCAGCTGTATTTATTTTCATGATCTTTTATGTTTCGCTGTGTTAGCCACTGGTTAAGTATTTCATTAAATTCATTGGGACACTCCATCATTGCAGCATGACCACATTTGTCAATCCAATACAGAGAGGAGTCTGGTAAGAGTTCGTTGAATTCTACAGCTACCTCTGGTGGTGTGACTTTATCATTTTTTCCCCAGATTAAACAGGTTGCTACATGGATATTAGGTAGATCTTTCGACATATTATGTCTTATAGCGCTTTTAGCTATAGTAAGAGTCTTAATTAATTTTATGCGATCATTGACAGTCTGGAATACTTCGTCAACCAATTCTTTTGTTGCTATTTTAGGATCATAGAAGACATCTTCAGCCTTTTTTTGGATATAAGCATAATCCCCACGCTTTGGGTAACTATCTCCCATGGCGCTTTCGTAAAGACCTGAACTGCCAGTTAATATCATTGCTTTTAACATAGAAGGGTATGCTTTGGCAAAGTATAATGCAATATGCCCTCCAAGAGAGTTTCCTAAAAGGATAACTTCTTTGAAGCCCAAGTGTTCAATAAATTCTTTGACGAATTTTGCAAATGCTTTGACATTTGTTTGTAATATACTGTTTGTATACAGGGGTAATTCAGGAAGAACTACTTTGTATCCTTTTTTTGGGAAATAATCCGCAACACCATCGAAATTGCTCAACCCTCCCATTAATCCGTGTAAAATTATGATTGGCGTGCCTTGTCCAATTTCTACATAACGGAATTTTCCATCTACTTTTAAAGTTCGCTCCATGTAGTTTTAAAATGCGATTTTTAAATTCATACAAATATAGGGTTTTCTTAAGGACAAAGTTTGTAATAATAGCATAAAAAAATAATTATGTTTTTTATTATAAGCTAAATCATCATTTTATTGTTGAAAATGTATGTTTTTTTTTAGTCTTTTCAGTGCGTTTTTTATAGTTTAATTAGATTAGAATAGACTTAATTAAGAGCTAGTTATCAAATAATTAGTCGAAAACTCTGGGGTTGAGGATAAGTTTAATAAAACTTATTAACAAAGTGGGGAAAAGTGGGTAAAAGTGGTGAAAAAATTGATACATTTGCTAAAACACTAAAGTAAAACAGATTTGTGAGAGCCTTAATTGGAACATATGAGTGTAAAATCGATGCTAAAGGCAGGATTTTATTACCTGCTTCTTTAAAGAAGCAGCTTACTGCTATGGAAGAAGGTTTTGTTTTAAAGCGCTCTGTTTTCGAGCCTTGTTTAGAATTTTGGCCAATGGCTAAATGGAATAAAATGATGGAAAAGCTAAATAAGCTAAATCCATTTGATAAAAAAAACGATCAGTTTGTTCGTCGTTTTATGGCAGGTGTTAAATATATCGAGTTTGATGAATCTGGGAGATTTTTAATCAGTAAGGATTTAATTGAGTTTGCAAATTTGTCTAAAGAAGTAGTTTTCTCTTCTAAAATAGACATCTTAGAGATTTGGGATAAGGCTAGTTATGAGGACAACATCGCTAAAGATGATTTTGATTTTCAAACATTAGCTCAGGAGGTAATGAGTAATATTAATTTTGATGAGTAAAGAGCAATATGGTTATCACAGACCTGTACTGTTGACAGAGAGTGTAGATGGTTTAAATATTAAGCCAGACGGAATATATGTGGATGTAACTTTTGGTGGAGGCGGTCATTCGCGTGAAATCTTAAGTCGTTTAGGTGAAAACGGTAAGTTATTTGCCTTTGATCAAGATCAAGATGCCTTACAGAATGCCATTGATGATAGTAGATTTACTTTGATTAATCAAAACTTTCGTCATTTAAAACGCTATTTGCGCTTTTATGGGGTAAAGGAAGTAGATGGGATTCTAGGTGATTTAGGTGTTTCTTCTCATCAATTTGATGTGGCTGAACGTGGGTTTTCAACACGCTTTGACGGCGAGCTTGATATGCGTATGAACAAACACGGCGAGATTTCTGCTTTTAATGTAGTTAATGACTATGAATTAGCCGAATTAAGATCGGTACTAAGTTTATATGGTGAATTAAAGAGTGCTCATTCTATGGCCTCTACTATAGTTGAGGCAAGAGGTGAAAAACCTATTTTAAATACAGATGATTTAAAGTTAGTGTTAAGTAAGTTTTTACCCGCTCACCGAAGTGCTAAAATTTTGGCCCAAGTTTACCAAGCAATACGTATTGAGGTAAACCAAGAGATGGATGTCTTAAAAGAGTTATTAGAACAGAGTATAGAGGTGTTAGTGCCTGGAGGAAGGCTTAGTGTTATTTCTTACCATTCTTTGGAAGATCGTTTAGTTAAACGCTTCATGAAGAATGGGATGTTTGAAGGTGAACCAGAAAAAGATGTATTCGGGAGGTTTAGTGTTCCAATGAAACAGTTAGGGAAGTTAATACTACCCACACAAGAGGAGATACAGGTTAATAATAGAGCAAGATCGGCTAAATTACGCGTTGCAGAAAAATTATGAAAAAATCAATATTAAGTCCAGCTGATATTATTAAAGCTAAAATTTTAGTGAATGAAGATTCTGCTAAAGTTTGGGCAATGATATTATATGTTATCGCATTGGGCTTAATAGTTATATGGAATACACAAGCTTACGAATCCAAAGTCTTTAAGGTGGCTAAGTTAAGTCACGAGGTCAAGATGCTTAGAGCTGAGTTTGTAGATACGCGATCAGAATTGATGGAGTTAAAAATGGAGTCTACTATTACCAAGACTTTACAAGAACAGGGTATAGTTCCTTCGGAAGTTCCTCCAGTTAAGATTCATGTGAACAAGAAAGAGGATAAAACAGGTTACTGGAATAAATTATGGCCATAGGTAATAAAAGTATTTATCGAAGCCCTTATATTGTTTCTTTACTAATTGTAGCGATGGCTATAGGTATTATTTATCGTTTAATACATATTCAAAGTATTGAAGGTAAGAATCTTAAAGCTAAAGCTCGAAATGAAAAAAGAGTCAGAGAGGACGTAGTTCCTGCGAATAAAGGTAATATTTATTCTGCAGATGGAAGTTTATTGGCTACCTCTGTACCTGTGTTTGAAATACGTTTCGATGCTGTTGCTCCTAGTAATGAGGAGTTTGAGAATAGTGTAAAGCCATTGTCGGATTCTTTATCAAAAATGTTTAACAAACCTTCTTCTTTCTATAGTTCCTTGTTGCGTAAAAGTAGAGCAAATAATAGCAGGTACGTACTTTTAGCTCGAGGATTAAGCTATACACAATATGTTCGAGTTAAAGGGTTTCCGATGCTTAAGCGTGGACCTTACAAAGGTGGATTTATTGCCTTGCAAAAAACTGTTAGGCAACATCCTATTGGGCAGATTGCTCAAAGAACTATAGGATATGAGCGTAAATATGAGGATAATTCATATGGACGCGTTGGTATCGAAGGTGCTTTTTCGCAGTATTTAAATGGAGTGGATGGTAAGCGAAAAATGCAGAGTTTGGGTAAAGATCAATGGAAGCCAATTAATGATGAAAATGAGGTTGAGCCTATAGATGGCAAGGATATTGTATCCACTATTGATGTTTTTATTCAGGATATTGCGCATCACGCTTTACTAAAAGCTTTAGAAGATTATAACGCTGATCATGGTTGTGTGATTGTAATGGAAGTTGAAACTGGTGCTATACGTGCTATTTCTAATTTAGGAAAGAATTCAACTACAGGCAATTACTTTGAATCTATTAACTATGCTATCTCGGAGAAACATGAGCCAGGCTCTACTTTTAAAGTAGCAGCCTTATTAGCATTATTAGAGAAGCAAAAATCAGATACCGCTCGTATCTATGATACTAATGATGGAGTAGTAAAGTTTTATAATGCTAGGGTAAGAGATTCTAAATGGGGAGGTTATGGAAAGATTTCTTTAGCCAGAGGTATAGAAGTATCCTCTAATACTGTAATTACCCAAGCAGTTAATGAGGGGTTTAAGGATAATCCGAAAGAGTTTACAGATTACTTAGGTAGCTTGTGGATGGATAAGGGTTTAAAATTACCTTTAAAAGGGGAAGGAATACCCTATATTCCACAACCTGGAGAGAAAGGGTGGAGTGGATTAGCTTTGCCTTGGATGGCTTTTGGGTATGGGTTGTCAGTGACCCCTATGCATACTTTAACTCTTTATAATGCTATAGCAAATAATGGAGTAATGGTAAAACCACAATTCGTCTCTGCTGTAAAGGAATTTGATCAAACCGTTTTAACTTTTGATCCTGTTGTTCTAAATCCTCAAATAGCATCCTTAGATGTTATTAAACAGGTGCAAGATGTTCTGGTAAATGCTGTATCAAGAGGAACAGGAAAAAAGGTAGGGTCTAAAAATTTTACAGTAGCTGGCAAAACAGGAACAGCTCAAGTAAATTACGGCGGTGGTAAAGGAAAAGATATGTACTATTCTTCTTCTTTTGCAGGTTTTTTTCCTGCAGAAAATCCTAAGTATTCTTGTATTGTTGTAATTCATAGACCTGATAGAAATAAGAGTTATTATGGAGCCGATGTTTCCGGACCAGTTTTTAAGAAAATAGCTCAAAAGATTTATACTGATGTACCTGTAACAACAAAAGTAGAAGACTTTGATGCAGTACCTACTTCTGTAGTTGAAGATTATAGTAACTACGATTTAGTTGTACAAGATCAAAACCTTGATATCATGCCAGATGTAAGAGGTATGTTTGTCATGGATGCCTTGCCTTTATTAGAGAATTTAGGCTTACAGGTTGAAGTAAAGGGTATAGGGAAGGTTAAAAAACAATCTATTCCTAAAGGAGATAAGATAGAGAAAAATAAGAAAGTTATATTAGAATTATCGTGAAAACACTTAAGCAGATATTAAATAAAGTAACAAGTACGTCTATATTGGGGTCTACGGATCTTTGTGTAGCAAAGGTTGTTTTAGATTCTCGATTAGTTAAACAGAATACTTTGTTTGTTGCTATTAAAGGAGTACAAATAGATGGACATGAGTTTATAAGTAAAGCAATTGAAAATGGTGCAACTGCAATCTTGTGTGAAGAATTACCTAAGGATATTAGTCCTGGTGTTACTTATGTGGTGGTTGATGATACTAATGAAGCTTTAGCAGTTGTAGCAGGTAATTTTTTCGATAATCCTTCGCAAAAAATAAAACTTATTGGAATAACAGGCACTAATGGTAAAACAACTATTGCTAGTCTTTTATATCAGATGTTTAAACAACTTGGTTATAAAGTAGGTTTACTCTCTACTGTTAAGATAGTGATTGCAGATACGATCTATCCAGCTAGTCATACTACTCCAGATAGTTTGAGTATTAATTCATACTTAAAGCAGATGGTGGAGCAAGGATGTGAGTTTTGTTTTATGGAAGTAAGCTCTCATGGTGTTGTACAAAAACGTACTTGGGGATTGAATTTCCAAGGAGGTGTTTTTACTAATCTGAGTCATGATCATTTAGATTACCATGGAAGTTTTGCTAACTATAGAGATGCTAAGAAAGGTTTCTTTGATCATCTGCAAGCAGGTAGTTTTGCTTTAGTGAATAGTGATGATAAGAACGCAGGTGTTATGTTGCAAAACACTAAAGCAGAAAAGTTGAGTTATGGATTGAAAAATGTTGCAGATTTCAAAGCTGTGGTTTTGGAGAGTCAGTTCTCAGGGATGCTAATGAAGATAGATCATCAAGAGGTCTGGGTACAGTTAATAGGAGAATTTAATGCTTCAAATTTATTAGCTGTTTACGGTTGTGCGATTGCTTTAGGACAGGACAAAGAACAAGTACTCTTGCAACTAAGTACACTAAAGAGTGTTCAGGGAAGATTCGAGTATTTTATATCAGACAATAAAGTTACTGCTATTGTAGATTATGCCCACACACCAGATGCTCTTAAGAATGTATTAGATACTATTTTGTCTATCCGTAAGCCAGAGCAAGAAGTTATTACAATTATTGGTTGTGGTGGAAATAGAGATTCTACCAAGAGACCAATTATGGCTCAAATAGCCTCAGAGCTTAGTGATAGAGCTATTTTGACTTCAGATAATCCTAGATTTGAACAACCAAGTGAGATATTGCATGATATGGAGCAAGGGGTAGCTAAAGAGAATTCAATGAAAGTTATTTCTATAGAGGATCGTCGTCAAGCAATAAAACTAGCTTGCCAAATCGCCAAAAAGGGTGACATTTTGTTAATTGCTGGCAAGGGCCATGAAAGCTATCAAGAGGTAAAGGGGGTTAGAAGTGATTTTGATGATCTAAAAATAGTAACAGAATTTTTAAAAAAATAAGAAATAAAAGGAAAGAATATGTTGTATTATTTATTTCAATATTTAGAAGAGATTGTTAAAATTCCGGGAGCTGGAGTGTTTCAGTATATTACATTTCGCTCGGGATTAGCCGTTATATTATCCCTGTTGTTTTCTATAATTTACGGTAAACGTATAATTAACTTTTTGCATACTATGCAAATTGGTGAGACAGTTAGGGAGTTAGGGTTGGAAGGACAAAAGCAAAAAGCAGGTACCCCAACTATGGGTGGGATAATAATAATTATTACCACTTTAATACCTGTGTTACTTTTAGCTAAGTTGGATAATATCTATGTTTTGCTTTTGATTCTAACTACTTTATGGATGGGCGCTATTGGATTTTTAGACGATTATATTAAAGTGTTTAAAAAAGATAAAGATGGACTAAAGGGCCGATTTAAAGTAATAGGACAAGTTGGCTTAGGTTTAATCGTGGGATCTGTACTGTATTTTAGTCCAGAGGTTACTGTGCGTGAAGCGCCTATTAAAGATGCTTTAGTTGAGACAGTTGCCAGTAAATACGATGTGAAGTCAACAGCAACTACTATTCCTTTTTTTAAAGATAACGAGTTTGATTATAGTGTGTTAATAAGTTGGATGGGACCTGATGCTAGTAAGTATACTTGGTTAGTTTTCATTCCTATCGTTATTTTTATAATAACGGCAGTTTCTAATGGGGCTAATTTAACAGATGGTATTGATGGTTTAGCCGCTGGTACCTCTGCTATTTCAACCTTTGTCTTGGGCATTTTTGCCTTTGTATCAGGAAACGTTATTTTTTCGGAGTATTTAGATATAATGTATATACCTAATTCTGGAGAGATGACGGTCTTTATATCTGCATTTATGGGATCCTTAATTGGCTTTTTATGGTATAACACTTATCCAGCTCAGGTTTTTATGGGGGATACTGGTAGTTTAACTATTGGAGGTATTATTGCAGTTATGGCAATTGCTGTACGAAAAGAATTATTGATCCCTGTGTTATGTGGAGTTTTCTTTGTTGAGAATTTGTCCGTTGTATTACAAGTAAGTTATTTTAAGTATACTAAAAAGAAGTATGGTCAAGGCCGACGTATATTTTTAATGTCCCCTTTACATCACCATTTTCAAAAGAAGGGTTATCATGAGAGTAAAATTGTAACTCGTTTTTGGATTATTGCAATTCTATTAGGTGTATTTTGTTTGGTTTCTTTAAAACTTAGGTAATTATGAGAGTAACTATTTTAGGAGCAGCAGAATCAGGTGTTGGAACAGCTATTTTGGCCCAGTCTAAAGGATGGGAGGTTTTTGTTAGTGATTATGGTAAAATAGCTCAGAATTACAAAGATATCTTAAACGAGAATCAGATCAATTGGGAAGAAGCAAAGCATACTTTAGAGCTTATTCTAAAAGCAGATTTAGTTGTTAAAAGTCCAGGGATACCAGATAACAGTCCAGTTGTCTTGAAAATCGCTCAATCTGGGATTTCTATAATCTCAGAAATAGAGTTTGCTAGTAGATTTAATAGTGATTTGTCTATTGCTATTACAGGAAGTAATGGGAAAACAACGACAAGTTTATTGACTTATAAACTACTTAAAGACGGAGGTCTTAATGTAGGGTTAGCCGGTAACATTGGTCACAGTTATGCCCAACAAGTAGCGGTGGATCCTGATAAATGCTATGTTCTAGAGTTAAGTAGTTTTCAACTAGACGGTATAGTGCATTACAGACCTAATATTGCGGTTCTAACTAATCTTAGTCCAGATCATTTGGATCGATATGATTATAAATACGAAAACTATATAGATTCAAAGTTTAAAATAACTAGTAATCAAACCGAAACAGATTTTTTTATTTATGATTACGATGATAAACAAATACAACATTGGTTAGAGAATAATAAGATTAAAGCAAAGACTATCCCTTTTTCTTTAACGCAAAGATTAGAACAAGGAGCCTATGTAGAAGAAGATAATATTGTTGTTACTATGGAGGATCAAACATTTGTTATGCCAATCAAGGAATTGGGTATAGAAGGACCGCATAATGTTAAGAATGCTTTAGCTGCAACTACTATTGCTCAGTTAAAACGTATTAGAAAAGAACGTATACGCGAGAGTCTTTCTGAGTTTCAAGGTGTTGAGCATCGTTTAGAAAAAGTTACCAAGATAAGTAATGTACAATATATAAATGATTCAAAAGCTACCAATGTTAATGCTACTTTTTTTGCTCTTGAAAGCATGAAAACACCTACTGTTTGGATTGTTGGAGGAGTAGACAAAGGCAATGATTATTTGGAGTTAATGCCCTTGGTGAGAGAGAAAGTTAAAAGTATCGTTTGCTTAGGTTTAGATAATGAAAAAATAAAACAAACTTTCAGTAATGTAGTAGAAGATATTGTAGAGGCAAATAGCATGAAAGAGGCTGTTTTATTTGCAAAGGATTTTGCAGAGCAAGGGGATACTGTTTTATTGTCACCAGCATGTGCAAGTTTTGATTTGTTTGAAAGTTATGAAGATAGAGGTACCCAATTCAAAGAGGTAATCAAAGCTATAGCTAAATAAGAGATAAGTAATAAAAGTAATACTATGCAAATTATTAGTACAAGTAAAAAATATCTGCAGGGAGATTTTACCATTTGGGCCTTAGTTGGTTTGTTGGCATTATTCTCTTTTATGCCAGTTTATAGTGCAAGTACTAACTTGGTATATACTGTGGGTACTGGACATAATACTTCCTATTATTTGTTAAAACATGCTTTACATGTGGTGGTTGGTTTTGTGTTTTTCTTGTGGATAGTTCACCGTTTAGATTATTGGCGCTTTAGGCTTATAAGTATAATAGGTATGCCAATAGTTGGAGTGTTGCTAGTTTATGCTCTAACAAGGGGAACCACTATTGGTGGAGCCAATGCAAGTAGATGGGTGAATGTTTTGGGTGTACAGTTTCAGCCTTCTTCTTTGGCGGCAGTTATTTTATTAATGTATGTTGCGCAGTATTTAGTTAAGGTTAAGGATGATGTAGGAAGTTTTAAGGCATCTTTTATTGAGTTATGGATACCAGTTTTTCTAGTGGTAGGATTGATTTTTCCGGCGAATTTCTCTACCGCTGCCTTAATTTTTTGTATGGTATGCTTGTTGGTTTTTGTTGCTAAATATCCCTTAAAATATTTATTTAAGGTATGGGGAATAGGAGCGATATTTGTTAGTTTATTCATTAGCGCTGCCTTGTTATTTCCTGGTTCTTTTAGCAACAGGGTTGATACTTGGTTTAGTCGAATCGAGAGGTTTGCTAAAAACGATAGTACGCAAGATTTGTATCAAGTGGAAAATGCTAAGATGGCCATAGCTTTAGGAGGATTCTTTGGAGTAGGACCAGGAAAAAGTGTACAAAAGAATTTTTTACCTCAGTCTTCTTCCGATTTTATTTATGCAATAATCGTTGAGGAGTTTGGTTTGATTACTGGTTTATGTGTACTAGGGGTATATTTGCTTTTATTTATAAGGTTTTTGATTGCTGCTAATAAGGCTCCTACTTTGTTTGGAAAACTTCTAGTAATTGGGCTAGGCTTTTTATTTACCTTTCAGGCATTAATAAATATGGGAGTGGCAGTTTCGCTCTTGCCAACTACAGGACAAACATTGCCATTAATTAGTAGTGGAGGAACCTCAATCTGGATGACTTGTTTTAGTTTAGGTGTTATTTTGAGTGTCACCAGGAAAGAAAAAGAAGTACAAGCAAAGGAACTTGAAAAGGAATTAAATAAAGAAAAGGAAGAGAAGGAATTAATAAGGATGGAACAGGTGCGTTTACAGCAATTACGTGACCAGGAAAGTTTTTAGTATAGACCAAGTATAAAAGTCATGGGAGTTAAAGTAAAACATGAAGGACTTAGAGTTATCATTAGTGGTGGCGGTACAGGAGGACATATTTATCCTGCATTGGCTATAGCTAATGAAATTAAGGCTAGAGACCCTTTAGCAGATATTTTGTTTGTGGGTTCGAAGGGGCGTATGGAGATGGTCAAAGTTCCTGAAAATGGTTATCCTATTAAGGGATTGTGGATATCGGGTTTACAGCGTCGCTTAACTTTAGATAACTTAGCTTTTCCCTTTAAGGTAATAAGTAGTTTGGTGAAGTCTTGGAGTATTCTTAGACAGCATAAAGCTCAAGTTGTTATTGGTACAGGTGGATACGCAAGTGGAGCTGTGGTTAAGGTAGCTGAATGGTTAGGTATTAAAACTTTTATTCAAGAGCAGAATTCTTTCCCGGGGCTTACAAATAAGCTATTAGCTAACAAAGCTAGTCTAATCTTTGTTGCATATCCTGGCTTAGAGGCTTTTTTTCCTGCCCAGAAGATTGTTCTTACTGGTAACCCTGTAAGAGAAGACTTATTGGAGTTGAAGGATAAGAAAAGTACTGCTTTGACTTATTTTAATTTGCAAGAGAATAAAAGAACTCTGTTGGTTTTAGGAGGTAGTCTTGGTGCTCGAAAAATAAATGAATTAATAAGTGAGAATCTTGATTTTTTTACAAAGCAAGATTGGCAAATATTGTGGCAATGTGGTAAATTGTACTACAAGGTTTACAAGGAAAAAAACACTCAAGATGTTAGAGTACTAGAGTTTATTGATAAAATGGATTTGGCCTATAGTTGTGCAGATATTATTATCTCACGCGCCGGTGCTTCTTCGGTTTCCGAATTAATGTTAGTAGGTAAACCTGTTATTTTTATTCCTAGTCCTAACGTTGCTGATGATCATCAGACCAAAAATGCCCAAAGCATTGTAAAGAGTCAGGCTGGAATTTTAGTTAAGGAGAAAGATTTGGGGACGTTCAAAGAGGTCTTTTCTAGTTTGAGTAATGATAGTAATAGATGTAAAGAGTTGGCAGATAACATTAAGAAGTTAGCCAAGCCTTTAGCGACAAAGGAAATAGTTGATAAAATACAAGAGTTAATTAAATAAGCATATGTTGATCGATAAAATAAAGAGTGTTTACTTTATTGGAATAGGCGGTATTGGAATGAGTGCCCTGGCTCGTTATTTTAAGTTTTTGGGAAAAGATGTAATGGGGTACGACCGTGCTGGCACACAATTGACCCAAGAGTTAGAGTTAGCCGGAATCCAAATAGTGTTAGATAGTGATGTTAATGCTATTGGAGCTCAATTTAGAGATGCTCAGAGTACTCTTGTGGTAGTTACCCCTGCTATAAGAAAAGAAGATCATGAACAATGGTTGTTTTTTGAGCAAAATGGGTTTGCAATAAAAAAGCGTTCAGAAGTCCTGGGTATTATAACAAAGCACACCTACTGCTTTGCTATAGCTGGAACTCACGGTAAAACTACAACTACTAGTATTTTAGGACATTTGTTATTTGAAGCTAAATTAGATGTTACTTGTTTTGTAGGTGGAGTTGTAGAGAATTATCAAAGTAACTTGATTGGACAAGGAAAGACAATCACAGTTGTAGAGGCAGATGAATTTGATCGCTCTTTCTTGCGACTATTTCCTAATAGTGCTTGTATTACTAGTACTGAAGCGGATCATTTAGATATTTTTGGAGACGCTAAATCTATGCTAGAAGCTTTTAAAGATTTTAGTAATTTAGTGGAAGATAAATCTAAATTGTATGTGACAGAGCAAGTGGATCTGCAAGGTGTGAAGGTTGGGTTTACAAAGGATTGTTCTTTTTATATTGAAAATATTATTATCGAGAACGGTTGGTATTTTTTTGATATTATAACACCAAAAGAAATCATTAAAAACGTTAAATTTGGTTTGCCAGGTAGACATAATTTATCAAATGCTTTAGTTGCATTTAGTATGGCTTACAATTATGGCGTTCAGTCAGATATTTTAGTTAAAGCTTTAGCTAGTTTTAAAGGAGTTAGAAGAAGATTTTCTTATATTGTAAGAAATAATGATTTAGTTTATATTGATGATTATGCACATCATCCAACAGAAATCCTTGCCGTTAGTCAAGCAGTGCACGAGATGTATCCAGATAAGGAAATTCTTGCTATATTTCAACCTCATTTATTCTCTAGAACTAGAGACTTTATGAGCGAATTTGCTGAGGCCTTGTCAACATTTGATAACGTAGTATTATTAGATATATATCCAGCAAGAGAAAAGCCTATTAGTGGAGTAACTTCTAAGGTGTTGTTAAACCAAGTTACTTCAAAGAATAAAAATCTAGTGGTTAAGGAAGATTTAATTTCTTTTATTAAAGATGCTAAACAGAAAGTTATACTAACTATCGGAGCTGGTGATATAGGAGAGATGGTAATAGATATAAAAAATGCTATTAAATAGAAATGTACAACTATGAAAAGGTTGAAGAATATAAAATGGATTGATATACGCCTATTTTTAATAGGTGTAATAGTTCTTGCATTATATTCTTTTGGTAGTGAAAGAAATCGAAATAGAGAAATAGAAAGTATAGAAGTTCTCTTTAAAGGTCATCAAAGCCACTTTGTAACTGGACAAGAAATTCATACTAGATTACAAGAAGTTGTAGGGTCTTTTAATAGTCAAAGTAAAGTAGAATTGAATTTGAGTCAATTAGAGAATGATATACAAAGAAATCTTTTGATTCAAGATGCGGATGTTTATATTACATTAGATGGTAAACTTTGTGTCGATATTTGGCAGAAGGATGCAATTGCTCGCTTATTTGTAGATGGAGAGAGTTTTTATTTAGATCAATGGGGAAATCAAATGCCAGTAAGTTCAAATTTCTCTAAACGAGTACCGATGATTAGTGGTCAAGTAAATGAATTAAATAAAGATAAAGTAAAATGCATGTTAGATATCATTGGCCAAGATGAATTCTTGAAAAATGATATAACAGGAATCTTGCTAAGTGATGAAGATTCAATTGAATTGTTAAGTAGGACAAATTCATATCGAATTATATTCGGAGGCTTTGATCAAATGAGTAGAAAGTTAGATAACTATAAAGCATTTGTTCAATATAGTTTGCAAGATGGCGTTTCTTTGGAGAAATACAAAAAAATAAACCTAAAGTTTACCCAGCAAGTGGTATGTGTCAAATAATAAAAATGTATGGAAAAAGATAATATAGCTGTTGGTTTGGATATTGGAACAACAAAGATTGTTGCAATGGTTGGAAAGAAGAATGAATACGGAAAGCTTGAAATTCTAGGACTTGGTAAAGCCAAAAGTCTTGGTGTAAAGCGAGGAGTTGTAAATAACATTACCCAAACTATCCAATCTATTCAAAATGCTGTTGCCGTTGCTGAATCGGAAGCAGAATGTAAGATTAAGAAAGTTGTTGTTGGTATTGCTGGACAACATATTCGTAGTATTCAACATAGTGACTATATAAGTAGGCCTAATCCCGATGAGGTGATAGGAGATAAAGATATCGAACAGTTAATTCATCAGGTACAGAAATTGAATATGTTACCAGGAGAGGAAATTATTCATGTATTACCTCAAGAATTTAAAATCGATGGCGAACCTGGTATAAAAGAACCAATTGGTATGTATGGTAGTCGTTTAGAGGCTACTTTTCACGTGGTTGTTGGCCAGGCAGCTCTTATTAAAAATGCTGGTAGATGTATCAAAGATGCAGGACTAGAGTTGTCTGGAATCACCTTGGAGCCTTTGGCATCTGCAGAGGCGGTGTTGAGTCAAGAAGAAAAGGAAGCTGGTGTGGCTTTGATTGATATAGGTGGTGGTACTACTGATTTAGCTATCTTTAAAGATGGAATAATTAGGCATACTGCAGTTGTGCCCTTTGGTGGTAACGTAATTACTGAAGATATTAAAGAGGGCTGCTCTATAATTGAAAGACAGGCGGAAATTTTAAAAGTTAAATTTGGATCAGCATGGCCTGGTGAAAATAAAGACAATGAAATTGTTATGATTCCTGGATTAAGAGGTAAAGAACCTAAAGAAATATCTTTAAAAAATCTTTCTAAGATTATTCATGCTAGAGTGGATGAGATTATTCAGTTGGTGTTCTCTGAGATTAAAAGTTATGGTTATGAGAATCCTCAAAAGAAACTTATCGCTGGAATTGTATTAACTGGAGGAGGCTCTGAGTTAAAACATATAAAGCAATTGGTAGAGTATATAACTGGTATTGATACTCGTATTGGCTATCCTAACGAGCATCTAGCTGGTGATTCAAATCCAGAGATATCAAGTCCTTTATATGCAACGGCTGTGGGATTAGTTATGGAAAGTGATAAGAATGAAGTCAAAGGAGCTATTTCCTTGGATGAACTTAAGTTACAAATGGAGAAGGAATTGGCTTTACAAAAAGAGCAAGAGTTACTCCAGCAACAAGAAGCTTTAGTAGAAAAAAAGCAAGCTGAACAGCAAATTGAATCAGTAACAGAAGATAGTGTGCGACATTCTGATAATTATCAGCAAGAAGGTACGCAAACACCACAAACTGAGCCTACAACGACAGTAGAAAGGTTTGAACGCAAGTTCTTAGGAAACTTCGTAAGAAAGATTAGAGAATTTATTGAAAAGCAAGAATAAAAACGATACGTATATGGAGAATACAGATTTCGGAGGAATACAATTCGATTTACCAAAAAATCAATCTAATGTGATTAAAGTAATCGGTGTAGGTGGAGGAGGTAGTAATGCTATCAACCACATGTTTAAACAGGGAATAAAGGGCGTGGATTTTATAGTTTGTAATACAGATTCACAAGCTTTAGAGAATAGTACTGTTCCCAATAAAATTCAGTTAGGAGTTAACCTTACAGAAGGGCTAGGAGCTGGATCTAATCCTGAGGTTGGACAACAATCTGCCTTAGAAAGTATTGAGGATATTGAGAAGATGCTAGATGGTAATACAAAAATGGTGTTTATTACTGCTGGTATGGGTGGAGGTACTGGTACAGGTGCTGCACCAGTGATAGCTCAATTGTCTAAAGAGCGCGATATCTTAACAGTAGGAATTGTAACGATTCCTTTCCAATTTGAAGGTAAGGTGCGTATTGATCAAGCTTTCAAAGGAGTAGAAAGACTACGTAAACAAGTTGACTCTCTTGTTGTTATTAATAATAATAAACTAAGAGAAGTCTATGGTAATTTAGGTTTTAAAGCTGGTTTCTCCAAAGCTGATGAGGTATTATCTACTGCTGCTCGTGGAATAGCAGAAGTTATTACTCATCACTATACGCAAAATATCGATTTAAAAGACGCAAAAACAGTTTTGTCTGATAGTGGTACTGCTATCATGGGATCTGCAACTGCTTCAGGTGAAAATAGAGCTAAAGATGCTATCGTTGCTGCACTTCACTCACCTTTATTAAATGATAATAAAATTACTGGTGCTAAAAATGTCTTGCTTTTAATAGTTTCTGGGACTAGTGAGATTACTTTAGATGAGATAGGTGAAATAAACGATCATATTCAAACTGAAGCTGGCCATAATGCTAATATTATTATGGGAGTTGGAGAAGATGAAAGTTTGGGAGAAGATGTGGCGGTAACTATTATTGCTACTGGGTTCAATATTGAGCATCAAACTACTATTACCGATCCTAACAGTAAACCAGATACTATCTTTCATGTGCTAGATGAAGAAACTAAGGTTCAAAAAGAATTGAATTTAGGGCTTCAAAGTGCTGTCTTAGGTGCAAGTACTCCAGATCAACCATTGTCTTTAGGTGATAATGTGGTCAGTAAAGAGGTAGAGGTAGCTTCCGAGAAGAAGATTCATTATCCTTTTGAAGAAGAAACTACAAAAGATCTTGAAACTCTTTCTACTTTGCAAGAAGTAAATAAGTCTTCTTCTATAGGACACAGCGATTCTGAGGTCGTGGTAAATGAGTCAGTTAATAATACTAATGGTTTAGATTCTTTCTTTAAAATAGTGTCTCCGGAGATAGAGGTTTCAGAAAAGAAACAAACCAGTGGTTCAATAAATATTGATAACCCTGTTGGTTGTGATGAATCTAAAGATATTAGAGAAATAAATGTTGTAGATCCTGAGTTTATAGTTTCTAAAGTGGAATTGACTTCAGAGGTATCTAAGGCTCCTGCGGATATAAAGAAAGTAGCAAGTCATTCGCCAGATACAGTTACTTTCAATGCTTCACAAGCTACAGAAGTGAAAGAGCCTATTCATACTAATGTACAAGGTGCATTTGAGCTTGAAAATGCTAAGGCAGAAGAAGTTATTTATTTTTCTTTAGAAGATTTTACAGAAAAAGAACAAGAGTTAGCATCTGCTAAACCTGCATCACCACATGTAGAGGATATTTCTCAAGGTTTTGAATTAAGCGTTGTTTCTTCGCAAGAAGCTCTTGATCAATGTAAGGAAGATACTGCTAGTTCTTCTATAGAGGAGTCAGACGAAGTAAACCCTTTAGAAATGAGTTTAGAGGAATATAGTCTTCGATCACGTACAGCTGAACGCAGAAAAAAAATGAAGGATTTTAATTATAAATTCAATACCGATGCTAGTAATAATTTAGTGGATCAGTTGGATGCTGAACCTGCTTACAAGCGTACTGGGATTAATTTAGAGAATTCTGAATATAATGAAACTAAATCTAGATTGAGTATTGGGGAAGATGCCAATAATGAAACTAAATTAAGAAGTAATAATTCTTTTTTACATGATAATGTAGACTAGATAAAACCAAAATGTCATTTTTAAGCCTGAAAATACTCTTTTAGTTTTCAGGCTTTTTTATATATTTGCAAATCAAAAAAAGATAGTTATGAGTTTACAATCTACGATTATGGATGCTATTAAAAGTGCCATGAAAGCTAAAGACACTTTAGCATTAGAATCACTAAGAGCAATTAAATCTGAGTTATTATTAGCACAAACTCAAGCTGGAGCTCAAGAGGAGTTAAGTGAAGAGCAAGAGATTAAAATTCTTCAAAGATTAGTAAAGCAGCGTAAGGATAGTGCGGAGATATTTACCAAACAAGGTCGTGAAGATTTAGCTCAGCCAGAACTTTCTCAAGCTGCTGTAATAGAAGCTTTTTTACCAAAGCAACTCACAGTAGAGGAAGTAAAGCAAATAATTACTACCATAATTAAGCAAGGAGAATTTACTACTATGGCAGCTATGGGACAAGTAATGGGAATAGCTTCAAAAGAGTTGGCAGGAAAGGCTGACGGAAAGACTATTTCAAATGTAGTCAAAGAGTTATTAAGTAAATAAAAAAAATGCTGTCCGTGTAGTTCAACTGGATAGAATATCAGATTTCGGCTCTGAGGGCTGGGGGTTCGAGCCCCTCCACGGACGCTAAAGCATTTTTTAGAGATACAAGGGTTTTTAGATATAAAATTATCTGGCGTCTTTTTAAAATTGTAGACAATACCATATTTGTTTAGAAGTGCTGTGGTATCATATAAATAGCACAATAAGTAATATATTTTTAATTACTTATTTAATAACTTTTAAAGTAGTATCTATTTAATGATGTAAATCTGCGTTATAAGTTTGGTATTTGTGTGATTTTGAAAATATAAAAAAACTCTCTAATAGTTATTAAAAGTACTAATTTGAAACATTAGTGCTTTTTTTTTTGATCCCTCTTGAATATATTTAGTAATTTAGAGGGTTTATAAGTTGAAAATAAATTAATCAATAATGAAGCAAAATTACCAAACTGTATTACTCAAATGTAAAGAAGTTCTTGAACAAGCAGAGTTAACAATAGAGCAGCGATTATATGCTATTTGTAGTATTCTCCATCAAGAGTTAGAAAACTATAATTGGGTTGGTTTTTATATGGCAAACCATTCTACTCGTACTTTGCACTTAGGGCCTTATGTAGGTGCTTCTACAGACCACGTGGAGATACCATTTGGAAAAGGGATTTGTGGACAAGTAGCAGTAAGTAACCAAACTTTTCTTGTAGAGGACGTTACTGCTCAAGATAATTATATAGCATGTAGTATTACAGTTAAATCCGAAATTGTAGTACCTTTATTTGTAGATGGAGTGAATATTGGACAAATTGACATTGATTCACATGTATTAAATGCTTTTAGTGAAGATGATAATGTCTTTCTTACAGAGTTGAATTTAGAAGTCGCTAAAATTTTTAAATAATATTTATATCTCTTTAATAGAACGCTCCTTGAAAAATTCAAAAAAAAATGTTTTTTGTATGTTGATATATCAAAATAAAAATTACCTTTGCCACTAAATGTAGAATTACTGCATTTTACGCATAATAATTATTAAAATCAATATTGGCATGTATTTAACTAAAGAAAAGAAAGCTGAAATCTTCGCTCAACACGGTGGAGCTGAAGCTAACACAGGTTCTGCAGAGGGACAAATTGCATTGTTTACTTACAGAATTTCTCACTTAACTGAACACTTAAAAAGAAATCGTAAAGATTATAACACTGAGCGTTCGTTAGTTCTTTTAGTAGGAAAGAGAAGAAGACTTCTTGACTACTTAAAGAATACTGAAATTAACAGATATCGTGAGATTATTAAGGTATTGAATATTAGAAAATAATCAATAGAGAAGAGGTGCCCTTGTGCGCCTCTTTTTTATTTTTAGCTTTTAATACAATACACTGGTTTTTCATTGGGTTTCATTCAACTACACACACACACACAACACACAACACTGAATTATTATTGCCTCTTTTTTAAAAGAGGCAGAAACCCTAAAGTATTAATTATTTATGATTCCTAAGGTAACAAAAGAAATTATCGATTTAGGAGATGGGAGAACCATTTCTATCGAAACTGGAAAATTAGCCAAGCAGGCTGACGGGTCCGTAGTGGTAAGAATGGGAGATTGTATGCTTTTAGCTACTGCTGTTTCAGCACGTAGTTCAAAGCCTGGAATTGATTTCCTACCTCTAACTGTAGACTACAGAGAGAAATTTTCTGCCGCTGGACGTTTTCCAGGTGGTTTTTTCAAACGTGAGGCTCGTCCAAGTGATCAAGAAATCTTAACTATGCGTCTAGTTGACCGTGTTTTGAGACCTTTGTTTCCGGACGATTATCATGCTGAGACTCAGGTGATGATTCAATTAATGTCTTACGACGAAAATGTAATGCCTGATGCATTAGCCGGTTTAGCTGCTTCAGCTGCATTAGCAGTGTCAGATATTCCGTTTTACAACTATATCTCAGAGGTTAGAGTTGGTCGTGTAGATGGGAAATTGATTGTAAACCCTACTAAAGCACAATTAGAGCTTTCAGATATCGACATGATGATCGGTGCTTCAAAAGATTCTGTTGCTATGGTTGAGGGGGAAATGAAAGAGATCTCTGAAGCTGAAATGATTGAAGCAATTAAATTTGCACACGAAGCTATTAAAGTTCAAGTAGAAGCACAAGAGAAAATGCGTGCTGCCTTAGACTTAGCATATCGTACATATGAAGGAGAAGAGGAAGATGCAAATATTGAATCTGCAGTACATACTGCTTCTTATGATAAGTTGTATGATATTGCTTCTCACGCTAGTTCTAAAGCAGAACGTAGTGAGAAATTCGCAGCTGTTCACGACGAAGTTTTTGCATTATTCTCTGAAGAAGAAGTAGAAACTAAAGGTGAGTTAATCAGTGCGTACTTCAATAAAGTACAAAAAGAAGCTGTTAGAAACCTTATTTTAGATCAAGGTATTCGTTTAGATGGACGTAAAACTACGGATATTAGACCTATTTGGTGTGAAGTAGATTATTTACCATCTGCACATGGATCAGCTATATTTACTCGTGGAGAAACACAAGCTTTAGCTACAGTAACGTTAGGAACTTCTAGAGAGGCTAGCGTAATAGATTTACCAAGTGCACAAGGAGAGGAGAAATTTTACTTACATTATAATTTCCCTCCATTCTCTACAGGAGAGGCAAAACCGTTAAGAGGAGTTTCTCGTCGTGAAATCGGACATGGGAATTTAGCGCAAAGAGCATTGAAAAATATGATCCCTGCTGATTGTCCTTACACTATTCGTCTTGTGTCAGATGTATTAGAGTCTAACGGTTCTTCTTCTATGGCTACAGTTTGTGCTGGTACATTGTCATTAATGGATGCTGGTATTCAAGTTGAAAAACCTGTTTCAGGTATAGCTATGGGATTAATATCGGATAGTAAAACTGGTCGTTGGGCTGTTCTTTCTGATATCTTAGGTGATGAAGATCACTTAGGTGACATGGACTTTAAAGTAACTGGTACTAAAGATGGTATTACAGCTTGTCAAATGGATATTAAAATTGAAGGTCTTGCTTATGATATTTTAGAGCAAGCTTTAAAACAAGCACGTGATGGTCGTTTACATATACTAGATATCTTAGTTTCTACTATTGCACAACCAAATGCACAAGTTAAGCCTAAAGCTCCGAAAATTATTACTGTTGAGATTCCAAAGGAATTTATTGGTGCAGTTATCGGACCTGGTGGAAAGAATATTCAATCTTTACAAGCAGATACTGAGACAACTATAGTTATTAACGAGGAAGGAGACTTCGGAGTTATTGAGATTTTAGGTACTTCTCAAGAAGGTATGGATAAGGCTTTAGCTGCTATTGAGAATACTACATTTGCTCCAGTTGAAGGAGATGTTTACAAAGTTAAAGTTGTAAAAATGCTAGATTTTGGTGCAGTAGTAGAGTTTGTTCCTGGTAAAGAAACTTTGTTGCATGTGTCTGAGTTAGATTGGAAACGTATTGAGAATGTGTCCGATGTTTTAGCTCTAGGTGACGTGATTGAGGTTAAGTATTTAGGTATTGATCCTAAGACTAGAAAGACAAAAGTTTCTAGAAAAGCATTAATGCCACGCCCAGCACGCCCAGAAAAAAAGACCGATAATACTTCTAATAGTGAAGAAGTAAAATCAGATAAGTAATATTATAGTTAATGTAATATATTTGAAAGGCATCCATTAAATGGATGCCTTTTTTTGTTAATATAGGCAATAGGTTAGTTTTATATAATGTTTAGATATAGGGTGTTTTTTTTAAGGGTATAGTAATTTTTTTTTCCTATAAATGGAGTTTAGTAATTATATTTTACTAATATTTTAAGTATTGGTTTTTTTGTATATCTAGTTAAATGTTTAAATGTTTGTATAAAAACTTAATAATTAGTATCTTAGCTAAGTT
Source organism: uncultured Flavobacterium sp. (assembly GCA_947632215.1). Taxonomy (GTDB): domain Bacteria; phylum Bacteroidota; class Bacteroidia; order Flavobacteriales; family Flavobacteriaceae; genus Flavobacterium. The sequence goes on from CANROJ010000025.1 coordinate 22,102, forward strand.
ACGAAAGGATGATTGTTTTTTCTTGTTGAAAAACCCTCTTTGACAGAGGTATATTATCGTCGATCTCACTTTGGAGTCTGTGTATTTTTTGACTCCATCTTTTTAGAAATCATTTGTATTTCTTCCAATTTACACTCTGTATTAAGAGTGTCCTTTTTAGGGTCATTTTTGATTGATTCTATCTCGGCTGAGTATTCAGTAACAATTATTTTATTAATTCTTTGTAAGATTAGTTACAAAGGCAATTTTTTTATGTAATTATGTTAAATTTTAAAGTAGGAATTATTGGTGCAGGGCCAAGTGGACTTGCGATGTTAAGAGCTTTTGAATCAGAACAAAAAAAAGGGAATCCGATTCCTGAGATTAAATGTTATGAAAAACAAGATAACTGGGGTGGAATGTGGAATTACACTTGGAGGACTGGAGTAGGGAAGTATGGAGAACCTATTCATGGTAGTATGTACAAGTATTTATGGTCCAATGGTCCGAAAGAATGTTTAGAGTTCGCGGACTATACTTTTATGGAGCATTTTAAAACTCCTATTTCTTCTTATCCCCCACGTGAGGTTTTATTTGATTATATACAAGGTCGTATTAAGCAAAGTAATGCTCGTGAATTTATTTCGTTTAATACTGTTGCTAGATGGGTCGATTTTAATGAAGAAACACAACAGTTCCGCGTAGTTTTTGATGATTTGGTGAAGAATGAAACTTTCGAAGAAATTTTTGATTACCTAGTCATTGGAACTGGTCACTTTTCAACACCTAATATGCCATATTTTAAAGGAATTGATGATTTTCCTAATGCAGTAATGCATGCTCATGATTTTCGTGGTGCCGATCAGTTTATCGATAAAGACGTATTACTAATCGGTAGTAGTTATTCTGCTGAGGATATTGGAGTACAATGTTTTAAACACGGAAGTAAGTCTGTAACGATTGCTTACCGTACTAATCCTATTGGAGCCAAGTGGCCAGAAGGAATTCAAGAGAAGCCTAGTGTTACTCATTTTGAAGGGACAAGAGCATTCTTTAAAGATGGTTCTAGTAAAGATTTTGATGCTATTGTTCTTTGTACTGGTTATCAACATAAATTCCCTTTCTTGCCAGATAATTTACGTTTGAAAACTAAAAACTGCTTATATCCAGATAATTTATACAAGGGAGTGATTTTTAATGATAATGATAAATTAATTTTCCTTGGCATGCAAGATCAATACTATACTTTTAATATGTTTGATGCTCAGGCATGGTTTGCCAGAGATTATATGTTGGGCAGAATAAAATTACCAAGTAAACAAGTTAGAAGTCAAGATATTGCCAAATGGGTTGATGCCGAAGCAGCTACTCAAACAGGTGATGATCATGTAGATTTTCAAACAGCTTATATTAAGGAATTAATGGAACTTACCGATTACCCTAGTTTCGATCTGGATAAAGTAGCTGACATGTTTAAAGTTTGGATGCAAGACAAAGAAAATAATATTCTTAATTACAGGGATAAAGTTTTTACTTCTGTAATGAGTAATACAATAGCAGAAGAACACCATACCCCATGGATGAAAGAGCTAGATGATAGTTTAGAGCGCTATTTAGATGAAGTAGAGGTAGATGAGTTGGAGTTAAGTAAAGTAAAAAACTATTAGGATTTTTTAGTAGCGTTTTTTTATTGGTAAGGTTTTGTTAATATAAGTTTTTTTTCTTCTTCTTTGTAACATTTGGGCTCTTTTATACGTATAAGTATTTGAAACCATAATTAGTCGATTGACTAAAATGGCTTGAATATGTAAATAAAGGATAGGAATAATATGAGACAACTTAAGATTACCAAGCAGGTTACTAATCGTGAAACGGCGTCATTAGACAAATACTTGCAAGAAATTGGTAAAGTAGATTTGATTACTGCAGATGAAGAAGTAGAGTTAGCACAACGAATTAAAGCGGGTGATCAAAGAGCTCTAGAGAAATTAACTAAAGCAAACTTGCGTTTTGTGGTTTCTGTTGCAAAACAATACCAAAATCAAGGTTTAACACTTCCTGATTTAATTAATGAGGGAAATTTAGGATTAATTAAGGCAGCACAGCGTTTTGATGAAACTAGAGGGTTTAAATTTATTTCTTATGCTGTTTGGTGGATTCGTCAGTCTATTTTATCTGCTTTAGCAGAACAGTCTAGAATTGTACGTTTACCATTGAATAAAATTGGATCGATCAATAAGATTAATAAGATGTACGCTTTATTAGAGCAATCTAATGAACGTCCACCTTCAGCTGAAGAGATTGCCATTGAATTGGATATGACAGTAAATGATGTGAAAGAGAGTATGAAAAACTCTGGACGTCATTTATCTATGGATGCTCCTTTAGTGGAAGGAGAGGATTCTAACTTATACGATGTATTGCGTAGTGGAGAGTCTCCAAACCCAGATAGGGAGTTAATTCACGAATCCTTACGTACAGAGATTGAACGAGCCTTAGAAACTCTTACCCCTCGTGAAGCAGATGTTGTAAGATTGTACTTTGGATTGGGAGATCAACACCCAATGACTTTAGAGGAAATAGGGGAAACATTTGATTTAACTAGAGAACGCGTTAGACAGATTAAAGAAAAAGCTATCCGCCGATTGAAACATACCTCTAGAAGTAAAATTTTAAAAACTTACCTTGGTTAATAGAATTACTAAGCATTTTTGCACAATAGTATTCTTCTTATATAAAAAAGGCCTTTCTGTACAGAAAGGCCTTTTATTTTAGAGTGTTACAAGTAAATAACGTATTTTATTTCTTGTTCTGTAATAACTTTCGTTAGATTATGAGAAGCTAGGGATTTCATTGCTTTATCCCATTTTTTTCCACTTAATCCAGCTTGATCTTTCAAGTCTGTTAAACTTAGTTTATTATCATTTTTTTCTAAAATCGTAATTATATCTTTTTCTTCTTGCGTTAATTCTATTTGCACTTCTGTTTTTTCTGGTCTCATTTGTGGGAAGAACAGTACCTCTTGAATAGACGCATTGTTTGTTAAGAACATTATTAATCTATCCATTCCAATTCCTAAACCTGAAGTGGGTGGCATTCCGTATTCTAAAGCTCGAAGGAAGTCTTGATCTATAAACATTGCCTCGTCATCTCCTCTATCAGCTAAAGCCATTTGAGCCTCAAATCTCTCTCTTTGGTCAATAGGGTCATTTAATTCAGAATATGCATTTGCAATTTCTTTTCCACATACCATTAGTTCAAAACGTTCCGTAAGATCTGGGTTATCTCTGTGAATCTTTGTTAATGGTGACATTTCCTTTGGATAGTCTGTAATGAAAGTTGGTTGGATGTAATTTCCTTCACATTTTTCACCGAATATTTCATCAATTAATTTACCTTTCCCCATGGTTTGATCTACTGTAATCCCCATAGATGAAGCAGCTTCTCTTAATTGCTCTTCTGATTTTCCGTTAATATCAAACCCGGTGAACTCTTTGATGGAGTCTGCCATTGTAATGCGTTTGAAAGGAGCTTTAAAGTTAATTGTGTGTTCTCCAAAAGTTGCTTCAGTAGTACCGTTTACCGCTATAGCACAGTGTTCTAATAGATTTTCTGTGAATTCCATCATCCAATTATAGTCCTTATAGGCTACGTAGATTTCCATTACTGTAAATTCAGGATTGTGAGTTCTATCCATTCCTTCATTACGGAAATTTTTAGCAAACTCATATACCCCATCAAATCCACCGACGATTAATCTTTTTAAATATAGTTCATTAGCAATTCTTAAGTATAATGGTATGTCTAAGGCATTATGGTGAGTGATAAATGGACGTGCAGAAGCTCCTCCAGGGATGGATTGCAATACTGGTGTCTCTACTTCCATATATCCTGCGTCATTAAAAAATTGGCGCATCGCTGTAAATAGCTTTGTTCTTTTGATAAAGGACTCCTTAATTGAAGGATTAACTACTAAGTCAACATAACGCATTCTGTAACGTAATTCAGGATCTGTGAAGGCATCGTATATGTTGCCTTCTGCATCAGTCTTAGGTAATGGTAATGGACGAAGAGATTTACTCAATAGGGTTAATTTCTTTACTCTAACAGTTTTTTCCCCTACTTGTGTGGTAAAAAGTTCTCCTTCTATTCCAAGTATATCTCCTAAATCAATTAGTTTTTTATAGATCTCATTATATAAAGTCTTATCCTCAGTTGGACAAAGTTCGTCTCTATTGATATATAGTTGAATTTTTCCTTCGCTATCTTGAATGGTTGCAAAAGATGCTTTTCCTTGAATTCTTGAGGACATAAGACGTCCCGCTACAATTACCTGTTTACCTTCTTGAAAATCGTTCTGTATCTGCTTCGATGTTTGGTCAACAGGGAATAGGTTTGCAGGATAAGGATTTACACCAAGCTCTTGTAATTTGCTTAGCTTTTCTCTTCTGATGATTTCTTGTTCTGAAAGTTGCATAATAATTGATTATTAATTTTAATATGCAAATATAGTTAATCTTTGAAAATGCGACAATTACTAAGTCTGCTAAAACACTTAAATTGACAAAGTATTTATTAAATAAGATTAAAATAAATCAATTGGAGTTATTTAGGGCTACAATGCAAAAAAAATCACGAAATTAGCAAAATAGTATTTATTTACTTTTTCAAGTATTTGTCAATTATACACCTAGTAATTAGGCTTGTTAAAGTGAATAGAATTCAGCACTAAAGCTTGCTCTAAAAGACTAGAGAGCGGGCTCTATAGATTATGTGTAATAAGATATTAATTATGAATAATAAAATTCAACTTCTAGATTTAGGACTAAAGGATTATAAACAAACTTGGGATTATCAAGAAGAGTTATTTAAATCTATTTTAGATGTAAAAATAAACAATAGAAGACAAGGGTTAAACGAAACTACAAAGAATTATTTTATCCTGGTAGAGCATCCCCATGTTTATACTCTAGGCAAAAGTGGTGACTATTCCAATTTATTACTTAGTGAGAGTGAATTAGAACAGAAAGGCGCAACATTTTACAAGATTAATAGAGGTGGAGATATAACTTATCATGGACCGGGACAGATTGTAGGATATCCTATACTAGATTTAGAAAATTTTTTTACAGATATTCATAAGTACCTTCGTTTTTTGGAGGAAACTATTATATTGGTCTTAAAAGATTATGGTATTGAAGCAGGACGTAGCAAAGGTGAAACAGGTGTGTGGTTAGACGCCGATGGACCATTTGCTAGAAAAATATGTGCTATGGGGGTTAGAGCATCTAGGTGGGTTACCATGCACGGGTTTGCTTTTAATGTAAATGCTGATTTGGGATATTTCGATAACATTGTACCCTGTGGTATTAAAGGAAAGGGAGTTACTTCCTTACAAGTGGAATTAGGAGTAGATAAAGTGGACATGCAAGAAGTTACTCAACGTCTATTACATCATTTTAAAGTTCTCTTTGAAAGTGAATTTGTAAAGTGATTTGATATATATAGTTTTTTAATACTATATATATATGATAAATTTGCAAGTAAATTCATAAACACAACACAATGAAAAATACAATAATTGCACCATCGGTTTTAGCAGCGGATTTTGCTAATCTACAAAAAGATGTAGAAATGATCAATCAAAGTAAAGCAGATTGGTTCCATATTGATATAATGGATGGGGTTTTTGTTCCTAACATATCTTTTGGTATGCCAGTATTACAAGCAATTGGAAAGCACGCTAACAAAACGTTAGATGTTCACTTAATGATTGTAGATCCTGATCGTTATATAAAAACATTTAAAGATCTAAATACGGATATATTAACTGTGCACTATGAAGCTTGCACTCATTTACATAGAACAATTCAAGCAATTAAGGCAGAAGGAATGAAAGCCGGTGTAGCTTTAAATCCTCATACAAATGTTGGGGTATTAGAAGATATAATTCAAGATGTGGATTTGGTACTTATCATGAGTGTAAATCCAGGTTTTGGAGGCCAAAGTTTCATTGAGAATACTTATTCTAAAGTCGCTAGTTTAAAGGAATTAATTACAAAGAAAGGTTCTAAGGCAATTATCGAAATCGATGGAGGGGTAACTAGTGAAAATGCTAAAGCTCTTGTAGAAGCTGGGGCAGATGCTTTAGTAGCGGGGAGTTTTGTGTTTAAATCGAAGGATCCATCTCAAACAATTTCTAAGTTAAAAGAAATATCAAGTATCTAAGCAAGTAGTACTAAATATCAAAAATGCCCCAAATAAGTGT
>CANROJ010000026.1 GCA_947632215.1 uncultured Flavobacterium sp.
GGGCTTAAAAATGGGCTTATTTTCACAAGTTATACAGGAATGACCGAAAGAAAATTAAAAACATTTTTTGTTGAAGAAGATATAAAATATAATCATAATGGGAAGATTGAAACTATTTGGTTTTATAACGATGGAACGGATCCAAATAGAAATCCTAAATATTGGGAAGAATATTTTAATAAACTAAAATTTATATCTCAATTTAGAATTGATGAATATTGCCACATAGGATTTTAATTACTTATTATCTTTCTTAAGTGTTTTACCAAAACGATCGTTTTGGTAAAACTTTTATCCTGGAGTATTATAGTGTATAATAAAAGTAAAAATTATTTTACATTGTGTTTTATTATTTAAAATATTTTACTATGTTTGTAACTACGTTTAAGTAAAATATTATTAATGTATGAAAATAGGGTATGCAAGAGTAAGTACCAAAGATCAAAATTTAGATACTCAAATAAATGAATTAAAGCTATTAGGTTGTGAAAAGATTTACTTTGATAAAGCAAGTGGGAGAAGTAAAGAAAGAGAAGAATTCAAAAAATTGTTAGAAGATATTAGAGAGAGTGATACTTTAATAGTTACTAACTTAGATAGACTCTCCAGGAACTTAAAGGACTTAATATTTATCTTAGAACTTTTTAGTGATAAGAAAGTGAAAGTGCAAATAGGCACACTCTCTTTTGATTTTACAACAGCAGAGGGGAGATTATTTGGAAGTTTCTTTGGGGTAATTGCTCAATTTGAAAGGGAGCGTATTAAGGAGCGAACAATGCAAGGATTGTTAGTTGCTAGAGAACAAGGACGTGTAGGAGGTAAACCTCCTGGTTTGAGTGAGGAAGCTAAACAGAAAGGAAAAGAAGCATATAACTTAAGAATTAAAGGGTTAAAAATTAGAGAGATTATGAAATTATTAGAGATAAAATCGTCACGTTCTGTATATAAATATATAAGAGATTATGTATCAAATAAGGCAGTATCAAATAATTTAGAGATTGCACAAAATGGGTTAGAATTTATTAACTTTACAGGAGATGGAGTAGGGGTAGTAGATGATAGAAGACCTATTTCATATAATGTAAAAACAAAAAAAGATGGAAAATAAATTAGTTTTAAATATTGATGTAGATAATTTTACACACGAGGATTTTAAAAACTTTAAAAAAGAATTTAAATTGACTAATGCAGATATAGCGTTGATAACAGGTACGTCAATTCAGAATATCAAAAATCAGAGTGGTAAAAATAGACCTGTATCAAAATGGAGTAGAGCTCTTTTATTTATGTGGGAATTAAATAAACAAACTAAATAAAATAGATATATACGTATGTACGTATGTTGAAAAATAAATTTAACTAATAGAGAGGTTTTCTCTCATAATACACAAAAACAAAATGAAAATTTTAATAACACATCAAAAAGGGGGAGTAGGTAAAAGTACAGTTGCTTTAGGCTTTGCGAATTTTTTTTTAGAGCAAGGAATCACTCCTGCTGTTATAGACATTGACCCTCAAGGTTCAATAGCTACATTTAAGGCTATTTATGAAGAAAACGGAATAGATATATTCTATAATTTAACTTTAGAAGAAATAGACGCATTACCTAACGAGGTTAAAATTATTGATACTCCCCCTTATTTATATGATGGAGTAAAAGAGTTTAGTAACTCTGTCAGTTTTGTAATAGTTCCTTTAAAACCAAATTTGTATGATGCGGGAGCTATTGGAGGAACAATCTCTTTATTAGAGCAAAACAACTTATTAGATAAGACCTTTATACTTTTAAATCAAGTTTTTAATGGAGAAAAGAGAGAGAAAAAAACACAAGAAGTAAATGAAGATTTAAAAAAATATGATGCAACACTTTTAAAAAATAGATTTTCTTATAGTGTGCAATGGGAGAGAGTAACAGAGGGCTTGTACGAACCTAAGGCTAAATTAGAGCTAGAGAATGTTTTAGCTGAAATAATGGAAGTTACAAAGAAGAAAAGAAAACAATTAAAATAAAACAAAAATGGCTAAAAATAACAAAGTTAAAGGGAATACTTTTATAAACGCATTAAATTCCAAAGAAGTACCAAATACGCCTGTTCAAGTTGTAACAGATGTTAAGGTAATAGAAAATATTAAGTTTAGGGATATTATAGATAATCTATCTAAAGAACCTTATGTTAATTTCACAACTTCATTCCCGTTACCTTTAAGAGACAAACTTAAAGCTAAAGCCATAAAGGAAAATAGAACGGTTAAAGATCTTTTGATTGAAGCATTAATCTATAAATTTGATGATTTAGCTTAAAATATTATTGTATATGGATAAGAAAATTATAAAAGGGAATGGCTACGAAGAACTCCCTCAAAAAGGGAATGTAAGTCCATTTATTCAATACTTATTTATTAATTCTGCTAATCTTGGATTGTCTGCTTATACATTAAGATTTTTAGGGATATTGTCTTTAAATCTAAAAGACAAACAACTCTTAAGAACAGCTAATGGTAAACGTGAATTAGCTGAATTTGATGAAATGACAGACTTTACAAAAGATAGTGGATTTTCTTTTGATATAAGTTTTAAATACTCCGATTTTTTACCAAAAGGGAATAGGAATATTTCGGGAGTTAAGACAGCTATTGAAGAATTACAACATAATTTATTTACAATTTCTTTTGAAAAGACTAATGAAAAAGGTGTAGTGAAAAAATATACCTTAAGATCGGCTTTAATTTCAAGTTTTGTAACTGATAATACGCAAGGTTTTAAAATAAGTATTAATGCTTATTGGTATAGAGTATTAATAAACTTAACAACCAGGTATAATCAATTCCCAAAAGAGGTTCTATATAAGTTATCTCATAATGCTATTATAATGTACTTTTATATACAAACTCTACCTTCTATTGAAGAAGATAAAATTGAAGAGTTTGAAAAGTTATTGCCTGAAGAAATTATTTTAAACTATAAGAAGCTTAAAGGAACAATTAAGAAAACAGAAGATATTATGATGCTGTTGGAAAGTAATAAATCACTTAAGAAACCAAGTCAAATAATAAATAGAGTTTTTGAGCCTTTGAGAAGTGAATTAAACCTTTACGCGGATGCATCTTTTAACTATAAAATAGATAAGTCTAAAACTTCTTTAGTTGTATATGATTTAGGAGATAAAAACAAATCCAATGAAGCTAAAACCTATTCTTCATTCTCTAAAGTAAAGAGTTCTTTTGTTTATCAATTAAATAAGGCTCAATTAAATGAAATAGAAGCTTATATTTTACTAGAGATATATACTAAATTTACTTATAAAACTATTAGTTCAGCAACAGCAAGAAAACTGATGTTAAAAGATCAGAAAGGCAGAAATTTTTTAAATACTTTTGAATTGCTTATTAAGAATTATATAGATAATTATAAAGTAGCAAAACTTCATTATAATACTTATGAAGATAAAAAGTTAATAAGAGAGGGATTAACTAAGTTACTACGAACTGAAACATTCAAAACAAAAATAGAAAAGCATCTTTAGAGATGCTTTTCTATTTATAGAATAAAAAACATCTTTGACTTGTACCCATTTTATTTTATAAAGCATTGATTTTAACTTGTTTAATAAAAATGTAAGTAGACTAAATTCAAAGAAATAAGGGGAAGTTTTTCTATTGTAAGTGTTTTTATAAAAAAAGAAGTAAAAAAGGGACTATATACCTCATTAAACATCTTTCATTTGTACCCAAAACATCTTTGACTTGTAACTAAAATACACTATAATACATCTGAAAAAGAGGTAGTTATATTAAAAGCATTTGTATTGACAAAATGAATACATTGCTGTTTTATCCAAAACATCTTTGACTTGTACCCAAAACATCTTTGACTTGTACCCAAAACATCTTTGACTTGTACCCAAAACATCTTTGCTTTGTTACTTACAATATCTTTGACTTGTTACCAAAAAAAGAAGTAAGCAATTTAAAATCAAGCAAATATAACTAATTCATTTGTACAAAAAAAACTCTCTAAAGTATCTAAAGCTACCTTTAAATTTTTTTAAAGAAAAATAAGGTATTAAAAATTTACTGTTGATATAAATAGTCCATACCAAAAGAAATTTTTAATTTCCTTAATTACGTTGGCTTAACAGCCAACTATAAAAATAACTTTAGAAAAAAATTAAAAGGTATTTTAAGAGTTGTTTTTAAAAAAAACAACTCCCAATCTTTGTGAATGTGTGACGTTGAAGTTGTTTATGGGGGGTTGGCTTCGCCCCCCCCCATCCCCCCCCCCTTGTGACAATTGTTACGTTGAAGCAAACCAGGGGGCGCGAAAAATGTTTGAAAATGCGATTTATCGCTTGTTTTTAGCTGTTTTAAGAGCTTTAAAGTTCGCTTACTAGTATTTCTTAATAGCTGTTTTTTTAACCCTTTAAAATCGCTTATATCAATTATGCAGATTAACCAAAAAATACGACTCTGGGTTTTAATGCCTGGAATGACAAAAAATTTAGTTTTCCATACAACTAGGAAAGCTTTTATGAATACTTTTAATTTTATTCAAAAGGATCACTCCCAATGGGAGCAAATTAGGGTATATGATAAAAATGAAGAGGGAGGAAAGCCTTTAAAGACGTTTTATAATTATAATAATAAAAAAGATCATCCTATTGATATTTTCGATTTTTAGGTTATCTTTGTACTGTTTTGTGAGAGGGTTAAACCCTTTCTATTAGTAAAAATGCCTAAAACGTGAGTTTTAGGCTTTTTCATTTTATACCTGTTCAAAGGAGGTATTACATTCATTGCAGTTTATATTTAAATTAGCTTTTCCCCATATATTATTACCACATTGACAACTATATTTTAATTTACTTTTACTTGTTTGGCTTTCTTCTGCTGAAGAAGTTAAGGCTGGATCTTCTCCAGGGTTATTTTCTTCTATATCTACATAACTTATGCCGTTAGCATCGTAAATTGAATAAAGAAGATGTATAGCTTCAGGGTTATCTAAATATATTTGCGAATCAGTATTAAATACAACTTTTTCAACTTTTCTCACAGGAGAGTTTTTTGTTTTATCGAACCATAAATCTTTTATAATTGGATCGTAAATTAAATTAACACATAAACTCAAGAATAATCCATCATCTAAAGGATATTCCATCATTTGTTGTCCTGTTTTTTTCCCCCCCTCTTTACCTGTATTACTAGGCATTAAACCTATGCTTTCCATCTTGTTAGCCCATTCTTTATTATGGTAAGTACGCTGTGATGGGGTGCCTTTATGCTCTTGCCATAAATGACACATTTCGTGTACTATTGTTTGTAAAATTTCTATGAAAGGATATTTAGTGAAAAATAGAGGATTTATAGCTAATTCATCTGTATAATTATTTTCATTATTGATCCATCTTTTAGGGCTATAATAGCCAAATGTTTTATTTTTACGTGTAATAACTATCATACATTTAGGCAGTTCAGCGTTGAATAATTCAGCATTGAATATGTCAAATAGATGTTCTAATAATCCGTAAAATTCATTGGTAGGCTTCATAATATCGTTTTTATATCGTACGATATAAAGATACAATATATTATACTTTTATACAATTATTATATAAAAATAAGTTACATTAATTGTACCAATGCTATTATTATGGCGATCCCCTACGGGTCGGGCTATCCGTTCCTATCTTTTATAACGGCCAGGCATAAAGCCTGGCTGCTATAAAAGGATATCCTCTACTATCCCTATCGCTGGATCGTGTACATAAATTGGAGGGGTACCATTCATAAGGGGGAATAAATTCCCTCCCCCTTATTCATTCAACGCACACAACAAGAGTTGCAAGGGGGATAATTCCCCCCCTTACAACTTTGTTTGTGCGTCAAAATTGATAGATTGACTATTGAGGAATAGGGGTAATTAATCAAGTTTTTTTCTCTAAGATCATACCAAGAAGTTAGTTAAATCAGTTTATTAAGCTATTAAAAAGAAATATTATTTATATCGTACGATATAAAATAAATCAATAAAAGGTTCAAATATTTGTACTTTTTGTTAGTTTATTCCAAAGTTTATTTGTATCTTTACTTTAGTAAAGCAAGGTAATCAACCTCTTTCAATGTTCTTTGACTTATTGAAAATCAAATAATTAAATATATTTCACGTATGTACGTATGTACGTATGTGGAATAAGAAGCAAATTTTTATTAATAGAGAGGTAACTCTCACAAAACAAAATGAAATGAGAGATTTAAAAAATGTTGAATTAGTTAGAGAAATTGAAATTAATTTTATTAAAAATCCTAACTTTGAAGTAGAGCCTATAAAGATGACTAGCCCCGATAAAATAGAAAAAGTTTTAAGGGCTATTTTTCCAAAAGATATATTAATAAGGGAATCATTTGTTATACTCTATTTAGATTACTCGAATAAGGTTATAGGTTATCATACTTTGTCTAAGGGAGGAATAACAAGTACTTTAGTTGATGTACGTATTTTATATTCAATTGCTTTAAAGTGTTTAGCTACTAGCGTAGTTCTTTGTCATAATCACCCATCTGGGGGGAAAGAACCAAGTGAAGCAGATATACAAGTAACGAAGAAAATACAAAAGGCGGGAGATGTGCTTGATATAAAAGTATTAGATCATATTATTTTATATGAAACGGGTTATTATTCATTTATGGAAGATGATATACTTTAAAAAATCATTTTAATAAACTAATAAAAAGTATAAATATTTGTACTTTTTATTAGTTTATTCCAAAGTTTATTTGTATCTTTACTTTAGTAAAGCAAGGTAATTAACCCCTTTCAATGCTCTTTGACTTATTGAAAATCAAAATAATTAAATATATTAAACGTACGTACGTACGTATCTAAAACAAATTTTACTAATAGAGAGGTTTCTCTCAAAAAACAAAATGAAATGAAAAATATAGATCAGTACATCCAAAACAAACAAACAGAAATGTTTAATCAATTCGGAGCTATATTTGCTTTTAGTCAAAAGCAATTTGATGAACAAAAGAAAGAAAATGTTATTTATGTTAATATCGGTTTAGGGTTGTTATGCCCTAAAGAAAACGCAAAAAAATGTATCGAAAGCATAAACGAAATTTCTAAAGAGAAAGTTAGTCTAGATTTAAAATACAACTCAAAAGAAAGCATTATAAAGCGTGAACTATATAACAGGGAAGCTTTCTATACTGGCGAACTAGATGATACAATAGAAGCCCTATGCGAGTACCCATTTACTAAGGAGGAAATTTATAAAGTATTTAAAGAAGAATACAAAAACGCCGATGTTTGGTAAAAAAAAATACTAAGGCAAGGGGATAATCCCCTTGCCTATCTTAATAATTTAAAAATAATTTTATGAAAAATTCCGTTTCAATAATCGGGCGAATTGGTCAAAGTAACTTTAAAAAATTTGAAGATAATTCTGCTGTATGCAATCTTTCAATTGCTGTTGATGATAGTTACTACAATAAAGATAATAGTTTAGTAGAGCGTGTCCAATGGATTGATGCAGTAGGACGCAATAGAATTGCGGAACTATTAAATAAACATTTCACAAAAGGCGACCAAGTAGCCGTTACAGGTAAACTACAAAAGCGTAATTATACAGCAGAAAATGGCTCAACGATTTACGTTACCGAAGTAGTAATTGAACAAATAACCTTTGAAGCTTGCAGAAGCTCACAAAATAAAAGTTAAGGGATATCCCTTAACTTAATCTTATAATTTTTAATTCAAATTTTTATTAATAGAGAGGTTACCTCTCACAAAACAAAAAATTATGTCAAAAGAAACTATTTTATTTAATGTTATTTCTCCTGATGGATTTACAATTTCTTTCGAGGGCTTCACAAGTAGAAACCAAGCTAAAAAATTCTTTAAACGTTGGTTAAAACAATTTAAAAAAATTGGATATTATTCTTCCGTAAACGGAAGAATATTATACGAAGATTTAAAAAGCAGTTGTACTATTGTTAAAGATGTATTTGTATATTATGATACTACATTTGATTTTCAAGTAGACTAATGCTAATAAAAAAAGGGACTATATTAATTTATAGTCCCTTTTTTTATTTTTAAAATCTCTCACAAAACACGATTTTAACCGATTAAATCCATTACTAATTTTTTATCTTTATCGCTAAATTTTATATCAAGTATCTTACATAATTCTTTATCAATTTTTGTAAGTTCTTTTACTGCATTTTCAATATAATAATCTTTATTTAGATGACTAGTTTCGTCAAGATCTTTAAATGATTTTAGATTGTTTTTAATTCTATAAATATTTAGTAATATTTTTTTTATTTCTTTTTCTTGTTCTAGGTTTTTCATTTCTCATTTTTTTTTAAAATTATAATTTCAAATTTAATAAATAATTATTATTAAAGTAAGGTTTGTTTACTTATTTTTTAATGCACATATATTTTTCATTTATATACAACTTATTTTTATTTAGTAGTTGGAAATATGAACGGAGTATGTAGCCAAATCTTGACTATTTTTTTATACCAACAGCTACTTTTTTACAAAAAAAAATAAGAGTTGGTACTTTATTTTTGCAAAATAAGTTACAAACAAAAAAACCCCTATCGGGATTTTTTATTTATTTTCACCCTTTTTACAAAAGGGCTACAATTACTCCAAAGTCGCAATTGTTTTTGGGGTTTTGTTGTGTAGCAAGAGGGAACGGTGACACGATGTGTCCCTGTTCTGTAATGAGCTGATTTGCAAGTAATTAAATATTTCTTAATTTATTTTTGTGGTATTTTTTGTGGTATTTTTAAATTATTTTGCATATATTTGGGTATAATTAGTTGAAAATTAACATTTTATGCTGTGGTATAAAATGTGGTAAATCATATAAAATGAAAAAAATATCGTTTCGCATTAATGAAAGTACTTTAGAGGAATTAACAAATTTAAAGAAAGTATATAAGAAAAGAAGTATCTCTAATTTGTTAGATGTAATACTCGAATTTTTAGATAAGAACGAAATAGACTTATCCAAAGATTTTAATCAAACTAGTATAGAAAGTTTATATTTTCAAAATGTAAATCTGTTAAGTAAAATTGATTATTTAAATAATAATATTGATTTGATAACTACTCAAAATGATAAGAATACCAATCGTATTATTAAGATTATGCAAGCACAAGAAAGGGATGTATTATTACCTATTTTAAGAAAGGATGTTAAAGAAAAATCAAATGAAATAATTAAAGAAGAACTACAAAATAATTTAGATATTAAGTATTTAAAAGATCTTCCTAAGGATGAAAGTCTAATTAAAATTAGAGACGAAAACCATTTATTGAAAGATAAAATATCATATTTAGAAAAGCAAATTTCTAATAAAAGTACTTACAGTATAGATCAAAATGAGTTTTCAAATTCACTTAATAATTTGAAACAAATGTTCTCTAAATCTAAAATTACAAATAACTATACTGCTACATTAAGTGAGAGTGATTTTAATAAAATATTTGGTAATTATGTACGCTAGATTTGGGAGCCATGATGCAAAAATCAGCACATCTAGTGCTAGATTAGTAGATTATTTATCTAAGGAAAATCAAGGAAAAGGTTACTTCTTTTCCAATGATTATAATTTGGTAAATCAAAAATATTATGACGCAGATACTGTGAAGAAGAACATTGACGATAATAGAGGTATCAGAAATATTAAAGACTCTAATTATTATCAATTGGATATATCTCCTAGTAAAAATGAGTTAGAACATATCGAAAAACTTGTAGTTGTTGAGCTTTCAGAAAGAGGATTAAACTATAAAGATGCAGTTAAAAATAAGGATATAATGCTTTTTTATCAAGATCAAAAAGATGAGCTAACTAATCATTATTTAAAACTTTATGCACAAGATGTAATGAAATCATATGCAAGTAATTTTAAAGCACAGGTATATACAGATATTAATAATCTTCCCTCTAGAAAAGATACTTTAGAGATTAACAAAGAAGTAAGAGATCAACTAAATAATTTCATAACTGCAAGAAAATTAAAATCTAATCTACTTGAAATTGATACCCCTAAGTTCCAATTAGAGGAGGGAACTAAGGAAGATTTTAAGGTAGATAATGGAAAGGAAAGTAAAGATTACTACGAATATACTTATAAAGGATATAAGCTTTTTGCTAATAAGAATATAGCTAGATTAAACAATAATATACTTTCAATTGATCCCAAAAGATTAGAACATTATTTATCTAATGCAATAAAAAAAGAGGCTCTGAGGGGTAACATAATTAATCTTAAAGATTACGATAGTAATGTTAAGGTTAATACTTTTAAATCAAAAGGCAAAGAAATAACTCTATACGAAATGGAGTATAAGCCAAAGAACTTAGATCCCATTACTCTTAAATTTAATTCTGATAAAGTGCAATTAGATAAAGGTAAAATAAATATTAAGTATGGGGATTTTATGGATGCTGCTAACGGTAAAATAAATGATAAAATAGCAGAAATAGTAGAGTCTTTTAAAGAAGAATGTAAGGATAAAATTTGGAAAGAAAAGGGATTTTGTACTGAAAAGAGAGATCTTATTGATAAGGATTTAATGTACTATGCAACAATAGAAAATAACAGAACTTATAAACGAACTAATACTTTAGATTTAAAAAGTATTGACTTTAATAATAAACTTAAGAAAGAAATAGATAGATGTATAGCTAATGGAGAACTTGGTTCTGCTGATAATTTAAAAAAAGGTTATTTGAGAGATAAATATACTAATGAGGTTATTTTTGAGGGAACTAAAAAGGGAGGGAATAATAAACACATACATATAATTGTTTCTAGACACGATGCATATAATAAAGATCCTAGACATAAGGTGTCTTTATCTCCTAACACAAATCATAGAAATGGAAATTCAAAAGAGATTATTAAAAGAGGATTTAATAGGAGCGAATTTTTTCAAGATATAGAAACTGCTTTCGACAAAAAATTCGATTATAGTCGTGAATGGGATCAATCCTACGCACATAGAAACAAGACTCTCCAGGAGGAGAAAACTCAAGAGGCTTCTACTTCTGTTAAAGGGTATGTTAAAGGGTATGCTAAAGGGAAACTTAAACAAGAGATATATAAGATTACTGGTTATCAGGAAGTTAAAAATCAAATATCACCTAAAAAACACTTAAACGAGATTAATCCTATTAAGCAAATAAAAAAAGAAATGAAAGGTTTACCATTACCAACTTCCTTACCTAAGTCAAAAGTAGATTTAGCTGTTAAATTTATTAAAGCAATTATTAGTCAAACTCAACAATCAATCCAATACTAATATGATAGATGTTTTTCAATTAGATTTTATAACCCTAATACCTTATTTGTATCTATTAGGGTATTCTTTTTCCATAATGTTTGTGGTATTGTGTATTTTGAAGTTAAAGGAATGGTATCTTTTTTTTATTCCATTGGTATTAGGACTTATATATTACTACTATTTTAAAAGTTATTTGTATTTGCCTAATTCTTATGTTTTTATTGGTTTTTCAACGTTAATATTATTACTTGTTTTTTCATCGGGAGCAAAGAAAAGACAGCCTAATGTTAATAAGGAATCAATTGTTGATGTCAAGCTAGAAACAAGTAAAGGAGATATATTTTTAAACGCAATTGAAGATGGTGTTTTAGTTTATGCTTCTGCTGGATCGGGAAAAACACAATCTGTACTGTACCCAATAGCAAAACACTTTGCTAAGTACCAATTTTCAGGAATAGTTTACGATTTTAAAGATGGAGAATTGACAGAAATGTTAATCCCAATTTTTGACAAGGTGGATATATTTGCATTACATAGACCAGAGCTTAGTATTAGAATAAATCCGATTGATCCTAAAATAGTTAATGATGAAATTACAGCTGGGCAAATAGCTAAAACTTTAGTAGCGAATTTAACTAATACTAAGAATGGAGGCGAAGCTTCTGATTTCTTTGTTGGAACATCGGAAGCTATTATTACAGCTATAATTCTAAAACTATCTTTCGACCATCCCGAGTATTGTACCATACCTCACGTTATTTCATTGATTTTGGCTGTTGATTTCTCACAGACAGAAGATGAAGAACGCAAAGATCAACCAGGAGCAGGACAATTAGGAGATATGGCTTTTGATGCTTTTGGAAAGTTAAAGAATTTTCTAGTATCTGATACAAGAGTAAGAATGCAATCTGCTAGTTTTGTACTAGGATTGGCTAACGCTAGACAAACAGCGAGTGTACTATCTACATTGGCTAATATGCTAAGAACTTTGGTATCGCCTAATAATTTTTGGTTGCTTACAGAAAACACACACGAGTTAGCAATTAATAAAGAAAAATCAAGGGTTATTTCTATTCTTAATAAGCCCAAAGACAAAGATTATTTAAGTCCTATAAATGCTTTAATTATTCATTTTATAACTCTACAAATGTCTGAAAGACACAGAGAGAAAGCATTTATTTTACTTGATGAAGCACCTACCATAAAGTTAGCCAATATGGCTAGTATTCCAGCTACAATGCGAAGTTTTGGTATATCAACTGTGTATTGTGCACAAGATCAAATACAAGGTATGAATAAGTACGGGAGAGATGGATTTGAAGAAATTACAGCTAACTTATCTAACGTGTTATTAGGAAGAGCTTTTAACGCTAAAACAGCTCAAGGATATGAAGCTTTATTTGAAAAGATAGTTCATCATAGTAAGAGCACTTCTAAGAATACTTCTAAGCAAGGCTTGAGTAAAGGTGTTTCTCTATCTGAAAGAGAAGTAGCCAAAGTGCGTGCTCACGATTTCCCATTATTGAAAAAAGGGCAGTTTGCTGTTCTATCTAATGGAATACAGGAAGTTGTACAATTAAAAAGGCAAGAAATTCCTATGAATAAGATGCCAATTATTAGTAATGTTACTAATGAGGAAATTAAAAATAATTTTGATAAAATAATTAAAGACGTAAATGTGTTGTTGTCAACCGTTTATGACTTTTAAAGTAATGCATATTGTAAGTTTTGTAAAATTTTATTACAAATATAGAATACTTTTTGTACATTTGAATTAATATTAATACACAGATAAAATGAAAAAAATTAATTATTATTTAGCAGTCTTTTTAATGCTTGTAATTCCACAAGTAGGCTACTCTCAAGATTTAAATTTAACATCAGCTGGAAATACCATATTAAAGGCTTTAGAGGGACTATATGTAATAGTTGGAGGAATAGGCTTCTTATATGTAGCCTATCAACAATTAGATAATTTTAGAAGCGAGGGGAATCGCTTAGATGGGTTTAAGGCTTTAGGGTGGTATTTATTAGTGTTTGTTGGTATTGCTCAAATATATAAATTCATTATGGCTAGTAGTTTATAGTTATGAAAGAATTAAATAATTATAAGAAAATAAGAGTAAAGCCATATTTATATGGCTTTACTTTTAAATCTATAACAAGTGCTATTGGAATAACTATCCTGGCAACATTTATAATGTTTGCTAATATGGAAATAAACAAAGTAAAGTTGCTTATATGGGTACTTATAATCGTTGTGAATATTGTTATTAATAGATATATTCTAGGAGAAGTAAATTATTTAGAAAAAATATTTCAAAATAAATTCCCAAAGGAATTAACGGATCTAACAAAAAAATAAAATATGAATGCTGTTTATTCAGATGATGGAAATTTAATAGTAGGTTTTAGAGTTCAGCTATTTGAGAGATATTCTTTAAGTGAAACCAATATAGATGAATTAAATGAGGTTTTTAATAGAGCCTTTAAAGATTTAGAAACAGATACTGTTATCTTAAAACAAGATCTATTTATTAAAAAACAAAATGATACTTCTAATTGGGATAATGAAAACTATTTAAACAAAGCGTTAAAAGAGCATTTTTCTAAATATGATACAATGTATCACGAGTGCTTTATATTCTTTATATCGCCTTTTAAAAAGGTTAAAAACACTAACATTAGCAATCCTTTTGCTAAAGTTGATAAAAAGTTGTTTGAGGATCTAGATACTAAACATAGTAGTTTTATAGATAGTGTAGAATCTTGTATTAGTTATTTGAGAACGGTTATAGTTTCCGGGCAAAAACTAGAATTTGTAGATCTGAATAAAAAAGAGATCCTGGATTATAAAAATTTATGTTTGTCCTCTTTTTCAGAGGGAAATTTAGAGATTTCTAAAGAATGGGATCATTTAAGAATTGGTAGTAATTATAGTAAAGTAATACGCTTCTCCGATGAATCAGGTTTTCCCGATACATTAGCAACCTCTATTGTAGATAAAGACTTTTCAAGTGATGAAGTTAAGTTTTTCAAAAATTATGGAGATGATTTTTCATTTAGTATAGATTGTGATCACGTTTATAATCAACTTATTATTATAGATGATACGGATTATCATATTCAAAATGCAAATCAAAATAATAATCATATTAACCAATGTCGAACATTCAATCCAAAGAACAAAGTATTAAGAGAACAACATAACGAGCTGATTAGATCTATTGAAAGCAATAGGGATAAAGAAAGGATTGTTAGAGGTCATAATAATATAGTTTTATTTTCTGATGATTTGAACCAGGTTAAAAGAGCTGTTAAACAAGTACAAACAAACTTTAAAGGATTAGATATAAATTACACTATTACTAATGGAGATAATCAACTAGCTATATACTTGTATTCTAATCCTTTCTTTTGTCACTTGTTTTTAGAAAGTCATTTGTTTGTGTCAAGTTTAGGGGTTTGTACTGCTTTTCTAAATTACAATACAAATTATAGAACAGATCAAGAGGGAGTAGTGTTTTGTTCACGACTAAACAACTCTCCTGTATTAGTAGATACTTGGGATCAAGATAAAAAGTATATTAAGGCTAGAAACGGAATAATTTTATCCCCAACAGGGGGAGGGAAATCCTTTTTAGCTAACCATTTAATAACACATTATTATACTGTTGGAGCAAAGCAAGTAATTATAGACTTAGGAGGAAGTTATAAAAAACTATCGGCTTTATTTCCTAATGATAGTGTTTATATTTCTTACCAAGAGGGAAAAAGTTTAGGAATAAACCCTTTTATGTTATACCAAACGGACTTTCTTAATGGTAAAATTATTAGCGAAAAGATAGAAGATTTAGCCGAGTTTGTTGGTATTCACTATAAAAGAGAAGAATCCATAAACGACAGAGAAAGAGTAGTTTTAAAAAAAATTATTGAACAGTATTATACAGATGTTTTAGAAGATCATTCTTTTCAAAGTTTTATATACTATTTTAAAGAGTATCACATTCAAATATACTCTGCATTAGAGGTTACAAATGATTATTTAGATAGTAAAGCATTGATTATTATGCTTTCAGAATTTATACAAGGGGGAATCTATGAAAATATCTATAATGTAGATAATGAATCTGTTTTGAAAGATATGCAAAATAGAAGTCTTGTTATTTTTGAGTTAGATAGCCTAAGAGAAAATAGATTTTTATTAAATATTATGCTCCAGGTAATTGCTACTACTATTAGATCTATTATTTGGGAAGATAAATCAACAAAAGGTATTATTTGGTTTGATGAAGTAGCAGAGCAATTAAAATGGGATGGTATGTTAAGACGAATCGAATGGTTCTTTCAGGCGATTAGAAAACAAGAGGGAGCAATAAATATTATACTCCAGGCAATCACCCAGCTACCCGAAAATAATATTGCTCAAAATATAATATCCAATACGCAAATATTATATGTCCTTAATGCTGATGATTATACTAAGATCCAAGAAAGATTTAAGTTATCCCAACACTCCTTATATCAAATGCGATCAATGCGAGATAGTTTATCTACTGAACGAAAACATACTTCTTTATTGATCCGTAGGGGAGATAGACACCAGGTGTATCATTTGGAAGTAAGTCCAACAAATTATTGGGCTTATCAAACAGAGGGGGCAGAGAATCAAAAATTATTAGAATCTGCCGAAGCTTTAGGATCAATGGAACTAGCTATTTCAGAAAAATTAAAATAACTAAAAATAAAAAAAATATGAAAAAATTATTTACACTTTTAGCTTTAACCTTTTCGAGTATTATGTTGGCTCAAGTTGCAACATTTGATTCAGCAGCTGCATCAAATGCTCTAACAGCTATTGAAAAAAGTACTGAAACGATTAATAAATTAGATGAATTAAGGGAGTCCACAGAGAAAGCTTTAAATCTTGTTACAACTGTTAATTCCTCTATATCTACTGGAGTACAGGTAAAAAATATTTTTAAATATCAAGCAGATATTATACAAAATATAGATAAGATCCGTAGACAGGTAAGCAGAGTAGATAGTTCTAGGAGAGTAGGGAGTTATAATAAAATGGTGCTTAATTATATCTCTATGACTAATGACTTAATGTTAAAGACAAGTAGCGTCATTAATACAGGTGTATTAAATATGAATGATTATGAGCGTATAAATACGTTGTCAGATATAGAGGAAAAGCTTAGAGTTTTAGCTTCATCAAGTGCTAGATTAAGTGATAAAATAAGATAGGATTATGCATTTTGAAACTATCATTGAATTAGCAAATCAACTAAAATCGAGTTCAATATTTGTATTTACTTTTCAATCAGTAAAAGCACTCGCACTCGCATTTTTACTATTAAAAGTAATAAATGAATTTATTAAAACTTGGGATAAAGGACACGTTTTTCAACTTGGAAATTATGTTAGTTATTTTGGAACAGCTTTGTTGATTTTATCATCTTCTTGGATTATTGACTTAGGAGAAGAACAATTACTTATTATTGATGCTAAGCTAAATAGTTTAGGTTCTGATAAAGATATTTTTACAATAGTTTTTGATGAAGCATATAATCAAGAAGTTGATGCAAAGGCTAATGCGGGTGATTTTAGCTTTGTTCTTTCAGATATAATAGATGTTATTTATACCGTAGTTATTGGATTTATATCTGCTTTAATTGCGAGTTTTTTTAAGATAGCAGATATGGTTATAACAATGGGGGTTTTGATTGTTAGACTGTTTATAGTTGAATTTTTAAAACTTATTTTTCCCATAGCGTTATTATTTAGCGTTTTTGATAATACAAAAAACTTTTTTTACTCCTGGGTAAAGAGATATGTAGGAGTAGTTGTACTAGGTGTTGCTTATATTGGAGTGTTTTATATTATTAATCTACTTATTGTGATTATGGTAAACAATACTATGACTATGGATTGGTGGGATATGGGAGAAAAAGCGACAAATGCTCTTATTACTATTTGTGTAGTATATCCATTAAAGTTTAAGTTATTAAGAGATGTTACCTCTTATGTTTTTGGAATGTTTAATTAGAAATTTAAAATGAAAGAATTAGATACATTAGGTAATAGTTTATATAGAAATTTAAAGAGTAATAATACTAATGTGAAATATGTTGTTGCTTTTGCCAGTTTAGTGGTTTTGCTAAGTATTGGTTTTTCTTGCTTTGTTTATTTACAAAGTTTAAATAGAACTTATATTATTGATGCAAAAGGGGATTTAGTACCTGTTTCATTGTTGGATAAATCCCTGGAGGAAGAAATACAAGCTAAAGCTAATTTGGATTTATTTGTTCATAGTTATTATACATTAGAGGGGGCAACAATGAAAACACAGTTAGAGAAGCTTCATTGGTTAATAGGGGATCAACCTACACAAGTAGTAAAGGATAGAAAAAGTAAAGGTTATTTTGACGATTTTCTAACTTATACACATCTTAGACAAAGAGCATATATTTTGAGTAATACACTTAGAGTATCTAATACAACCCCTTATATAGCTGAATTTGTAGTACGAATAGAAAGGCAAAATGAGAGAAATATTACATATTACAATAATAAAGTAGTTGTTAAAATGGAAAAAGTAAATAAAAATTATCCTTTTAACCCTTATGGGTTTTTAATAACTCAACTTAGTGAAAGTTTACAAGAAGTTAAAGACAAGAAAATATTAGATCTCCAGGAAGAAGAACATTTGAAACTGTTAAATCAAATTAGTTATGAGTAATAGAATATCTATAAAGGATGCCCTTAAGAAAAATCAAGAAAAGGTTATTTTTGGAGGACTTGTTTTATTGGTAATAGGGGGAGTGTATTTTTATTTTAACGAGGGAGAAGTTAATTCAGATAATAACGAGTTTACCACTTCTTCACAGTCCGAAGTAGATCGTTACAACCAAAAAACAACTAAAGTAAATTCACTTTACCAAAGAGAAAAAACTCCCGAAGTTTCACAAGGATTAGAAAGTATTTACGCGACTGATCCTTACGAAGAAGAAGTAAAGCCAATAGATACTATTCCTGATGCAAATATTGTTAATGTAGATTTAGATAAGATAAATCAAGAAAATGAAGAAAAACGGATAGCTCAACTCTTAGAGGAATCCAAAAGGAGAGAGGAATTATTAAAGGAGCAGTTAAGAAATAGTAGTGCTGGATCGGGAGGGGGTTCTAATGTAGCTAATGTTAATACTCCTGTTACTAAAGCCAAGCCAAAGAAAGATTATAAAGCTGTATTTAATAAGAAACAGATAAATAGTGAAAGTGCTACTGCATTAAATAATTCAGAGGTTTATTCGGGGGCTATTAGTGGAGAACAGAAATTGAAAACAGGACAAAATATAACGCTTGTAACAAATGAGATATTTACTACGGCTAATGGAATTAAAATACCTAAATATACCTATATAGTGGGTAAGGTTATTTTCTCTGAATATAGGGCAGATATAGTGGTAACAAGTGTCAAGATAGGTAATAAAATACATTCTGTTAATATTGAAGTATACGGAAGTGATGGAGCTAAAGGAGTTCCGATAAATGTAGATAGAATTATGCAAAAGGGTAAAACAGATGCTATCGACGATGCATTGAGTTCCGATGTTAGAACGAGTACAGCTGGTAGAATAGTTAGCGATGTTATTAGCAGTAAATCTAAAGAACAAGAGGTAACATTTGTAAACAACCAAATTATTTATTTTAAAGTAAAATAATATGAATAGAATTTATTTAATTATCCTGGTTCTATCTTTAAATGTGTATAGTCAAGATACTTTGTTTATAACGCAAAATAAATTTTTAACTATTCACTTTCCAAAAGAAGTAACTTTCTATCAAACTTCTGCTTTGATGGATGAATCTTTAGGAATTAATACTGTTGGAAATTCTATGTTTATTCAAAGTTTTGAAGAAATCGAGGAAACAAATATTGCAGTAAAAACAATTGATAATAAGTACTATAATTTTATTATTAATTATCGAGATGATATTACAGAATTAGAAAAAACTATTGAATCATCTTTAGAAGATATAGCCATTGAAAAAGCGGTAAAAGAATTAGCAAGAATTGAAGAATTAGAACAAAAGAAAGCTTTTAAAGAAATGTATGATCTAATATTAAATGATAATGGTTATCTAAGAACTAGAAATTATGCCATTAAAGATAAAATATCAATTCTTTTAAAAGGAACTTATTATAAAGATCAGAAACTATACCTTTATTTTGAATTAGATAATAAAACAAAAATTGATTTTATTATAGAAAGATTAAATTTCTTTGTTGTAAATAAAAAAGGGATTACTAAAAGTGAATCTAAAAACCTAATAGAAGCTTTAGATATTTATTCTCCTACCGATGATATAAATAACCTATTAGGAAAGAAAGAAATTATATTTGTAATTGATAAATTCACATTAAATAATGACAAAAAATTATTATTAGAAATAATAGAATCACAAGGAGAAAGGAATATAGAATTTGATATTTCTAGTTCTATAATTAATAATTCAAAAACTATTTAAAATGTTGTCTAAACTTAGAAAAGCATTGAGAAAGAATAAGGAGTTAGACAATAGTTTAACTACTAAGCGACAGAAATACTATATTGAAAACAATTATCAAAGAATGCCTTTGTTTAAATACTTATTATTTTTACGTAGAAATAAAGTTAATTTAAATGCATTTTTCGATCAATATTTAAAAGAGAATGATGAAAAACAATAGTGGTTTACTAGGTTTTGGAGTATTTATTTTAATAATGTTAATTCTTATTGTATTAGTGTTTGTTGATATTCCTTTATATATCCAAGTGATTATAGCTTTATTTGCATTAATAAGCTTTATAGCCTACAATAGGAATCAATCTTGGTTCTCTAAATTCAAAGAATCTGCTAAGAATGACTTAGAAAAAGTATCTAGAAAAAAATAGAGTATTATTTTTGTGTATTAAAAAGTTAAAAGAAACATTGTTTAATGTTTCTTTTTTTTATTTTAAATAGTTGATTTTAAAGCATTAAGTATATTTATTATCGACTATTTATAATTGTTAAAAAGTGTCATATAGTTGTAATATTTTTTTTTAAAAGTTTCATATATTGGTAATAATTGTTACTTTTGTAGAAGATAATTGTTTTAGTAAAGAAAATACATAAATGAAAAAAGTTTTTATTATTAGTGCTATTATATTGGCTTGTTCATTCAAGGTTAGAGCACAAGGGCGTTATAGTGGGTCTTCATCATTGGGGCTTGAATACGGAATAGCTTCCAAAGGGAATATGGCTAATCTTAATTGGAATCAATATGTAGGAAGAAACTATCTTGGATATAGAGTAGATATTAGTTATTTACAAAAGGACAAGAATGTTAGGATTTATGATCTTGAGTATGAAAGTGATTTTAATAGATTATCTATTGGTAGTGCAATTGTTTATTCTCTTGAATCGGTTATACGACATCCTTTTTACGTACAAATGTTTTTAGGTGGACAATATGGGATTGAGAAAATTAACGGAGGTAAAGATACTATTGATAATATACCCTATGTTAAACCTAAACAAAATTCTTATGGAGTATATGGAGGAGTTGAGTTAGAGGCAGAAATATCCTTTTCTTTCAGTATAGTAGTTTCGCCTAAATATTCATTTACAAATTCTAAAATTCAAAGAGAACAATTCAGTATAGGAGTAGGATTACGTTATTTATTTAATAATTAAGGATATGAAATATAATATATATTTATTGCTTTTTTTAGGAGCATTATTAATAACCTGTGGAACAGATGATAGTTATATGCCTGAAACAGATTACAAGTTTCCATTTGAACTAAACACTATTTTAGATGATAACTATTATGCTAGGGAATCGGGCTATATTAAAATAAAGCCAGAGATAGCACAACTTAATAAAAATATTTCTTTAGACTATACTTTCTCTATTGAAGTTCTAGGGGATAAAATTTTAAAAGAAAACCTTGAAATTATCTATGATAACAGAAATATTACACAAGGACAGGATTATTCATATAATAAAGAGTATAGCATTTTTGAATTTAAACCTAAGGAAGTTGGAACATACCCAATTCAAATAACTTTTGAAAATCAATATGGTTATAAGGTTGTACATAAAGAATCCATAGAAATAACTCAAATAGATTTTTCAGTACAGCTTAATAAAGACATTATTTATCCTTTGATTAATAAGCATCTTAGGTTAGATATTCTAGCATTAGAAGAAGAAGAACAAGCATCTAATATCACTTATAATTACAACTATGATTTTGCTATACAAGAGCAAGCACAAGGGGTAGTAGTTATGGTGGATGGCAGACAAATTTCTGCTAAAGAGAACATAAGTTATTCTTCCAAAGAGATTTCTTTTACTTTCCCTAAATCGGGAGAATATGAGATTATATTTAATGTGGTTTCATCACAGGGAAAAAAAGTGAGTAAGAAAGAGATTATTAAAGTAGAAGATGTACTTTTTGATTTTGAATTTACAGAACAAGGAAAATTGAATCCAAACACAAATATTCTTTTTAAACTAAAAACAGACAATTTAACAGAAGATATTTTACAGAAGTATAAATTAAAAATAGAAAACTTGTCTACTGATTATCCTTCAATTACGTATAATTCTTCTTTATTAAATAAAGACGTTTTCTACAACGTTGTAGGAGAGGACTTGTATATATCTTTTTCAAAAACAGGAGAATATTCTTTTAATATAATCCTGGAGAATCAATACGGTTATGAAGTAAAAAAAGAAATGTATTACAACATATCTTATGCTAACTTCTCTATTAAGACAGAAGATTTTCCTACTAAAATTTTCTTAAATGATGATATAAATTATTCTCTATTACCTGTGATGGATGAAGAAGATCAAGGAACAAATGTAGATTATACTTTTAAAGTTAAATATCCTAAAGGGGTGGTTATGGAGTATGAGGATAGAACTTTAGTTTCAGATACTTATGTTAAGTATAACTCTCCTAAAATTAAAGCAAGGTTTGTAGAAAAAGGGGTACAAGAAATTGTTTACTATTTTAAAAACTCGCAAGGATTAGAAGTGTCAGTAAAAGAACAAATAGATATTAAAGTTTCTAATTATGAAATTGATATTGAAACACCTAAGCAGATTTTATTAGGAAAGAAAGTTTCACTTGCCTTTGAACCTAAGGTATTGGATAATGAACAAGATAAAATTTCTTATGACTTCAAAATATTATCAGATAAAGATGTAGGAGTTTTTTACAATGGCTATCAGATTGCTTTAGATACTTACACTAAATATCAACAGAATAAATTAGAGTTTTTATTTAATCAAGTTGGGGACTATAACTTAAGCTTTGTATTTAAAAACTCACAAGGGATTGAAATAACAAGAAAAATAGTTATTAGTGTAGGTTATTCTACTTTCGAAATTAAAGCAGAAAACATACCTGCTAAAATTAACTTGAAAGAGAGATTTTCAATTAATCTAACACCAAGCTTAATTGAAGAAGCTTTAAATACAGAGGGACTAAGCTATGATTTTAAAGTGCAAACTAGCGAGGGTACAACTGTGTATTACAATAATTACCAAATGCCTGTAAACACGTATCAAAAATACGATCAATCAAAAGTAGATTTAATATTTACTGAAAAAGGGCAACACGAAATTACTTTTACCTTTAAAAACTCACAAGGATTGGAAGTGGTAAGAAAAATAGTTTTTATCGTTCAAATGACAGAATTTAAATTAGATATTAAAAATGTACCTAAGGATATCCTTTTAAATAAAGATTACGATTTTACTGTATTACCAACTATAAAAAATGAAGAAGATAAAGATTTAAAACTAGATTATAGCTTTAAAGTACAAGCAAACAAGGGAGTTGAGATCTCATACAATGGGTATCAAATGCCTTTAAATACAATGCAAACTTACGCTGAAAAAGATTTCAATGTTAGGTTTACAGAACCAGGACAACACGAAGTAACTTTTACTTTTAAAAGTTCTCAAGGTTTAGAAGTGGTAGAGAAGATTACCTTTTTGGTTAAGCTTAATGAGTACTCTATCGAAATAGAAAATATGCCTAAGTCTATTTATATAAATACAAATACGGTAGTAGATGTTTTTCCTAAATCGAATACAGGGCAAGAATTGACATATCAATTTAAAATTGATGCTCCAAAATCAGTAGAAGCTTCTTACAATGGGTATCAGATACCTTTGAATAACTATGCGTCTTACACGAGTAAGAGTATCGATTTGAAATTTACCGAGCCAGGACAACAAGAGGTTAATTTTACTTATAAAAGTTCTCAAGGATTGGAAGTATCAAGAAAGGTTGTCTTTGTTGTTTTAAGGGCTGAATATGGACTAACTTTTGAAAATGTACCAAAGGATATCCTTTTAAATAAAGATTACGATTTTGCTGTATTGCCGACTATAAAAAATGTAGATGATAAAGATTTTAAACTTGATTATAGTTTTAAAGTACAGGCAAACAAGGGAGTTGAGATCTCATACAATGGGTATCAAATGCCTTTAAATACAATGCAAACTTACGCTGAAAAAGATTTCAATGTTAGGTTTACAGAACCAGGACAACACGAAGTAACTTTTACTTTTAAAAGTTCTCAAGGTTTAGAAGTGGTAGAGAAAGTTACCTTTAATGCAAAATTAAGCGAGTACACTATAGAGGTAGAAAATATGCCTAAAGAGATATTTTTAAATACCAATACTTTAATAGATGTATTCCCTAAATCAAGTACAGGAGAGGACTTAAGTTATCAAGTAAAAGTAAATGCTCCAGCTTCTGTGGAAGCTTCTTACAATGGGTATCAGATACCTGTTAACACTTATACAACTTATGCTAGTAAATCATTTGGCTTTAAATTTACAGAGCCAGGACAACACGAAATTACTTTTACTTTTA
Source organism: uncultured Flavobacterium sp. (assembly GCA_947632215.1). Lineage (GTDB taxonomy): Bacteria > Bacteroidota > Bacteroidia > Flavobacteriales > Flavobacteriaceae > Flavobacterium. The sequence goes on from CANROJ010000026.1 coordinate 24,250, forward strand.
AAAGCTCTCAAGGCTTAGAAGTGGTTAAAAAGGTGCTGTTTGCTATTAAATCATCTACTTTCGAAGTTGTAGTTGATGGAGTACCACAAGAAACATCTATTAATAAAAGACTTAGTGTAACAGTTGATCCTAAAGTTTTAGAAAACAATCAACCTAACACTACTTACGAATTTAAAGTACAAGCTAATTCAAACACTCTTGTTTACTATGATGGTGGGTATCAAATGCCAATGAATACTTACCAAAAGTACAGCTCTAATAAAGTAGAAGTTGAATTTAAAGAAACAGGACAGCACGAGGTTAGTTTTTATCTTAAAAATTCACAAGGTATTGAAGTTAGGAAAAGAGTTTTGTTTAATGTAAAGGATTTGAATTTCGATATTGATATCCAAAACTTAGCTGAAACAGTTTTACCAAAAACACAATTACCGTTTAAAATTAAACCTGTTCTAACAAATGAAACTTCAGGAGTAAAATATACTTATAAAATAAAGGTGGATAAGCCTAATGTTTTAATCAAAAATGGGAGTACTTCTGTAATACAAGAATACGATTATGAATATAAGACAGAAGATTTTGAATTTAACTTCCCTGGAGATGGAACTTATATTGTAAGTGTCGATATGACTAATAATTTTGGAGGGGTTACCTCTAAAGCTATCCAGGTTCACGTTATTGGTACTGATTTCGATATAGCTTTGAATGAGGAACAAGTTATTTATGTTAATAAAGAGTCCCCATTAGATATTAAAATCACTTCACAGAGTACAGCTACCTATAAGGTTAAATACTCTATACAAGGAGGGGGAGGAGATGTTATCGACGTAAAACAGAACGGTGCGTATGTTTACGCAGATACTTTTATAGAGTATAAAAATGTTCCTTTTATGATAACTTATCCTAGAGCTGGTCAATATGTTATTACAATAACTATTGAAGATAATTTTGGAAAAGTCAAAGATGTTAAAAAACAAATAGTTGTTGTCGATAATATGTTTTCCGTAAATATAACAGCAGATAAAACCCAATTATCAGTTGGAGAAAATACAAACGTTAAGTTTGATGTTACTAAAACTCCAGCTAATCAAAAAGTGTTTTTGAAAATTGTAAACGGTGGGGGAGATAATGTGATTTTAAAGTATGGTAATAATCAAGTGTTTTTTAATCAAGAATTTGAACTAACAAATCAGCAATTGAATATTTTGTTTAATCAAAAAGGGACTAACAATTTTACCTTTGAATTTAGAAATGAAACAGGAAAGAAAGAAACTAAAACTCTTTCGTTTAATGTAAGTGATTTGCAGTATAATACTTCTATAAGTACTAGAATATTAGATGCTAAGTTGTTGGGCTATGATAGAGATTATTACCTAAACCCTGTAAATGTAGAAGTAGCTATAACATCTCTAGCTAATGCACAGAATTTACAAATTAAGTTCGTTAGTTCAGATTTAATAACAGTTAATGGATTGACAGCAAACCAATATTACACATTAAATAATTTTACAGATAGATATACATTTGATTTTGCATCAAACGCATATGGAAATAGTAGAAATTTAGTCGATATAGTAGTTTTAGAACCATCAGGAAACGAAGTTAAATTTCAAATTAATTTACCTGTAAATCAGGAAAGTGCAAAATTAGTTTTAGGTAATGAACATAAACAATTTGTTAGCTATGATTGGCGAACTAATTCAGGAGGATTAAATCCTAGAGGATATACGCTTAATAGGGTTATATTTGATGATCTAATATTAGAAATGAGCGTTAACCCTGTAAAAGTAGATCTAAATGTTTGGCTATGGAGTTGGAGAGAGGAAAATTTAGTAAAAGGATTAATAAATGACGAGGGGGATGGAACTTATAGAATAGTATTTCCAAACTTAGATCCTGATAGATCAATTGGAAATACTAATGATACACGCGTTGAGATAGAATTAATTGTGACAGATGAGTTAGGAAGAATTAGTACTATTAAATGGGAGGAAAGCATTAAAAAATAATAAATAAAATGAAAAAATTAAGTATTTTAATAACTTGCTTAGTAGCAATGTTTTTAACAAGTTGTACAAAAGATGAATATCAAGAAGATGGTATACCTATCCGTAATGACGAATACACATTAGGTATATGGGAGGAATTCACCTATAAATTCAACTATAATGGAACCGTATATACCCACGAAAATATTAGTGGAAATTGGAAGAATATTTTAGCCATTTTAGATGGAGAGTTTTTAGTGCAAAACTATACGCAAGATAACTATGTGTTTTTTTATACTTCTAAACGAAATGGTTATGGCACATATGATTTCTTTAATAAGGAAAATATAAAAGAAGATCCAATAGTTTTTGTTAGAGAATATAAAGATGAGAGTAATAAGCTTCTTACAATGCAATATAGCTTTTCAGAAATGAGTGAGAGAATGAAAAAGATTTTAGTTTTTGATAAAGAAATTCCAGAAGATGCAACGGGAATTATTATAACATATATTAGAAAGTTTGATCAATCAGTAAATTAAAAAAAAAGGGACTATATTAATTTATAGTCCCTTTTTTTGCTTTAAAATCTCTCACAAAACACGATTTTAAAAGAGGTTTTTTACTTGCCCGGGTATTTAATAATCAGAGGTTAATTAATACTTTATGGCTTATTAAATTAGAAGTCTTATAAAGTACTAAAGAAGTCATAGTTTAGAACAAAACATCTTTGACTTGTAACCTTTTGATTTTGTAAATAGTTGATTTTAAGTGATTTAATTGTAAAGTAACAAAACAAATACGTACGTGCTTTTAAAGAATCAAAGTACTAAAGAAGTCATAGTTTAGAACAAAACATCTTTGACTTGTAACCTTTTGATTTTGTAAAGCATTGATTTTAAGTAATTTAATTGTAAAGTAACAAAACAAATACGTACGTGCTTTTAAAGAATCAAAGTACTAAAGAAGTCATAGTTTAGAACAAAACATCTTTGACTTGTAACCTTTTGATTTTGTAAAGCATTGATTTTAAGTAATTTAATTGTAAAGTAACAAAACAAATACGTACGTGCTTTTAAAGAATCAAAGTACTAAAGAAGTCATAGTTTAGAACAAAACATCTTTGACTTGTAACCTTTTGATTTTGTAAAGCATTGATTTTAAGTAATTTAATTGTAAAGTAACAAAACAAATACGTACGTGCTTTTAAAGAATCAAAGTACTAAAGGAGTCATAGTTTAGAACAAAATATCTTTGACCTGTACCCAAAACATCTTTGACTTGTAACCTTTTTATTTTGTAAAGCATTGATTTTAAGTAATTTAATTGTAAAGTGACAAAACAAATACGTACGTGCTTTTAAGGGATCAAAGTACTAAAGAAGTCATAGTTATTTCTTTTATCTAAACACTATTTAAATATGTTTTGGCAATGGTTTATTATTTTAAAATGAATTGGTCTAGTTAATCGGATAGCCCAAAACTTAACTCTCTATGCTTAGGCTATCGCCACACATAAAGAGCTAAGTCCTGGACAGAATATTATAGATTTAATTTACTTCAGGGAATTATACCTGGTTATTACTCCTAGTGTCGTAATGGCCAGGTATAATTCCTCTTTGTAAAACCGATCTCCCTAAATGCTGTAAATCTATTACTAGCCTTTTTTCTTCAAGTCAAAGAAACATTCTTTAGACATTGCTTTCTTGTGTGACTTTTATCTGCAAATGTGATTTTTTTTGGACATACATCAAAAAATTAAAAAGAGTATTCTTATCTCTTGTTTTAATTAGCTTTATGTAATCAGATCACTTCCTATCGTCAGGATCCATTTCCATAAAGCATAAAAACTACGGCTAACAATCTTCCTTTTTAATTTCCCTCTCGAGATAATATAGTGCTGCTACCCTATGGGATAGCTGCTACTATATTCTT
>CANROJ010000027.1 GCA_947632215.1 uncultured Flavobacterium sp.
TTATATTTTTTTACTTTTTTAAAGTATCTTTGTATCATAACTATACAACTACATAATGAATTACTTTTCTTCTGATTTCCGCTTGGGAATATTAGGCGGGGGTCAATTAGGCAAAATGCTATTGAGTGAAACCCGCAAATTAGATATAGCTACTTATATATTAGATCCTAGTAAGGATGCTCCCGCACAATTCGGAGCTTCTAAATTTATACAAGGAGACTTAATGGACTTTGAAACGGTTTATAATTTCGGAAAAAAAGTAGATGTTCTTACCATTGAGATAGAAAACATCAACCTAGATGCCTTAGAGAAATTGGAACAAGAACAAGTAAAGGTGTATCCTTCAGCTAAAACACTTCGTTTAATTCAAAATAAGGCTAGACAAAAGCAATTTTACTTAGATAATAATCTTCCTACCGCTCCATTTACAAGATTTGAGAATATTGAAGAATTAAAAGACACAATTACCAAGAATCAAATCGAGATGCCTTTCGTATGGAAGTCGGCTGAATTTGGCTATGACGGCAATGGAGTTAAAGTAGTACGCTCAATATCAGACTTAGACACTTTACCAAATGTAGAATGTATAGCAGAGCAAATGATTGCTTTCAAAAATGAACTAGCCGTAATCGTTGCCCGTTCTGTTTCTGGTCAAATAAGTACATATCCAGTTGTAGAAATGGAATTTCACCCAGAAGCAAATCAAGTGGAATATGTTATTTGTCCTGCACGCATCGCACCTGAGGTAGCGCAAAAGGCAATTGACATTGCCCTTAAAGTATCGAAATCTTTTGACCACATAGGTCTATTGGCTGTAGAAATGTTCCAAACCCAGCAAGATGAGATTCTTATCAATGAAGTAGCCCCCAGACCACATAACTCAGGTCACTACAGTATTGAGGCCAGCTTAACATCCCAATTCGAACAACATATTCGTGCAATATTAGACCTACCACTAGGTAGTTGTGAAAGCAAATTAGCAGGGATCATGGTTAATTTATCCGGAGCAGAAAATTACCACGGTCCTGTTCATTATAAAGCTATGGACCAAATCTTATCCATCCCAGGTGTTACACCCCATATTTATGGTAAGAAAGAAACTCGTCCTTTTAGAAAAATGGGCCACGTCACCATTGTTAATAAAGACATGAATAAAGCCAGAGAAATTGCACAACAAGTTAAAGAAACAATCCAAGTTATAAGTATATAAATTATGAAAATAGCCGTTATAATGGGAAGCATCTCTGATATGCCTGTCATGCAAGATGCAATAAATATAATTAAGGAATTTGGTATAGAAGTAGAAGTAGATATTGTGTCTGCTCATAGAACTCCTGAAAAACTAGTAGAATTCTCTACAAATGCACATAAGAATAAAGTTAACGTGATTATCGCTGGTGCTGGTGGTGCAGCACATCTTCCAGGAATGGTAGCATCCATGAGTCCATTACCTGTAATTGGAGTACCTGTCAAATCAAGTAATTCTATTGATGGCTGGGATAGTATACTTTCTATTTTACAAATGCCAGGTGGAGTACCTGTAGCCACGGTTGCTTTAAACGGTGCTAAAAATGCTGGTCTTCTTGCGATACAAATTCTAGCAAGCCAAAACCAAGAGATTCTTCAAAAAATGGTTGACTACAAACAAGGACTAAAACAATCTGTTTTAAAAGCCGCTGAGTCTATCAAATAAGAGAAAATTTATTCTAATAAAAACACAGCCCAAAGAAAATATTTTCTTTGGGCTGTGTTTTTATTGCCATACTACAAATTTATCTCAATTATAAATGTTATTACATAAACTGTAATTTCCCCTTACATATTGCTAAATTCAAATAGTGTAATATAATTAAAGACTACTATATCTCTGAGAAAAACATTTGACCAAGTATGCTATTGTTAATAAATAGCCTCATATACTTTAAGGACAGTATAATAATGCATATAGATTATAAAAACTATTACTTCAGGTTAAATATCATTTAAACTTAAACTACTGCCTATAGCTATTAATTATTTTCTCTTAGCAGTAGACAATATAAAATTTGTCCCAAGGCTAGCTAATATTTTACCCGAAAATAGATTAAATAAATTCCATGTACACATGGGAGCCTGATAGCTTAATTACAGCGGATTTCGCTTAATAACTGAATCATATTGAAAACTACTGTTTGCTTTTTTTGTTTCTTAAGAAATTACAAGCATACCCAATTCTTTATACCTATCTTTAGAATTTTATTATTTTACAATTCAAAAGCAAGCTTCTCTTAATAAAGCCTATTTATTCAACCTCATCAGGTAATATTCCAAATTCTTTAACAACACAATACCTTTAAAAGCATTACTTTTATATTTATTACCATAAAAACAAATTAAGATATGTCTGTTTTACATTTACCATTTCAAACAAAGCATCAAAGTGTGCCTTTTTCTCAGATAAAAACACAAGAGTTCCCTGATGCTTTTGCATTAGCGATCAATGAGGCTAAAAATGAAGTGAATCTAATTATAGAAAACCCTGAAAAACCTACTTTTGAGAATACTATTGAAGCTTTAGCTTTTACCGGGATGCACTTAGATGTTTTATCTAATATCTTTTTCAATCTCAACTCAGCAGAAACTAACGATGAAATACAACTACTTGCTCAAGAAATAGCACCTGCCCTGACCCAATTCAGCAATGATATAACTTTAAATGAGGACTTATTTAAACGAATAAAGGCTGTCTATAACCAAAAATCTACTTTAGATTTAACTCAAGAGCAAGAAACACTTTTAGACAAAAATTACCAAAATTTTGTTCGTAATGGAGCTTTATTAAATCCAGAACAAAAGCAACGTTTGAGACAAATCGATACTGAACTAGCAAAAACCTCTCTAGACTTTGGACAAAATATTTTGGCTGAGACCAATAATTACCATCTACACATAACTAACGAACTAGACTTAGATGGCTTACCCCAGAGCGATATAGAGCAAGCTAAAGCTACGGCTGAGGAACTGCAAAAAGAAGGCTGGGTTTTTACATTGGACTATCCTAGCTATATTCCGTTTATGACCTATGCTAGCAATCGAGAATTAAGGAAAGAATTAGCTATTGCTCAAGGCAGTAAAGGTTTTCAAAACAATAAATACAACAATGAGCAAAACGTGCTTAAAATTGCTAAGTTAAGACATCAACGTGCACGCTTACTGGGATTCAAAACTCATGCTGACTTTGTTCTAGAGCAACGCATGGCACAAAATCCTTCAAACGTTTTAGATTTTTTAAATGACTTATTAGTAAAAGCCAAACCTGCAGCTTTAAAGGAATTAGACCACCTAAATCAACTTGCAAAAGACTTAGATGGAATTGATCAGTTACAAAAATGGGATACTGCGTTTTACTCGGAAAAACTTAAACAGAAACTTTTTGACTTAGACGATGAGATTCTAAAACCATACTTTAGTCTTGATAATGTATTGCAAGGAGCATTTACTGTTGCAAATAAATTATTTGGTCTTAACTTCAAAAAAACACATGAAATTGACATCTATCATCCAGAGGTTAGTGTATACGAAGTATATGATGGAGATAACCAATTCGTAAGTTTATTTTATGCAGATTTTTTCCCAAGAAAGGGCAAGAGAAATGGAGCATGGATGACAAGTTTTAAAAACCAATACATACAAGATGGAATTAATCATAGGCCGCACGTATCCATTGTTTGTAATTTCACTAAGCCAACACCTACTAAACCATCTTTATTAACTTTCAATGAAGTAACTACTTTATTTCACGAGTTTGGACATGCTTTACACGGTATGTTAGCCAATACTAACTATCCAAGTTTATCTGGAACAAATGTTTACTGGGATTTTGTAGAACTTCCAAGCCAAATATTGGAAAATTGGTGTTATGAGCAAGAAGCCTTAGAGCTTTTCGCTAAACATTATCAAACCAACCAGGCCATTCCAATGGAGTTAATTAAAAAGATCAAAGAGAGTTCTTCCTTCCAACAAGGGATGGCGACATTACGTCAATTAAGCTTTGGCTTTTTAGATATGGCATATCATGCAAATGACCCAAAAGAAATACAAAATATAAAAGAATTCGAAACTAGACAATTCAGCACTACTTCCTTATTACCTGATATAGAAAACAATGCAATGAGCACCTCTTTTTCACATATATTTCAAGGAGGATACTCCTCTGGGTACTACAGTTACAAATGGGCTGAAGTACTAGATGCTGATGCCTTTGCTTACTTTCAAGAAAAAGGAATATTTAACCAAGAAGTAGCTCAAAAGTTTAAAGAAAACATACTATCCAAAGGAGGGACTCAACACCCTATGGAGCTTTATAAAAAATTTAGAGGTCAAGAACCTTCGGTAGATGCTCTGCTAAAAAGAGCTAATCTATTAAACTAAAAAAACAGCTCGTAATAAAAAATTTATTACGAGCTGTTTTTTTTATCTTTTAAGATACTATCCTTGATTTTAATAATCAAATGTACGCTTTGGTCCTTGGCTTGTTGGCCACTCTAAACGACTACCATCTTTGAGTAAGGGTAAAACTGCTTTTTCTCTATCTACTTGCTCTTCTTGCTCACTAGCTAAATAAACTAAAATAGCTATAAGGATAGCATTATTTTGCAAATCATCATAAACAAGTTTATCAGCCGTATCTCGATTAGTGTGCCAAGTATAGTTACCATATCCCCAACCTAAGGATCCTAACATAAATCCAGGAATATCTTTACTAACAAAAGAAATATGATCAGAACTACCGCCTAATGCGCTACCTGGGAATTCAGTTTTTAAATCACTCTTATACTCTGATGGAACCTGAGATAACCAATCACCTAAGTATTGATAAGAGTTTAAAAAACCACGACCGGAAAGATTAGATATTCTACCTGTACCACTATCTTGATTAAAGACAACCTGGATATTATCATGTAATTCTGGATGATCTTCTACAAAAGCACGAGATCCATTAAGTCCTTGTTCTTCACTTCCCCAATTTCCAACTAAAATTGTTCTTTTAGGATTAGGTAAGACTTTCTTCAATATACGCATTACTTCCATCATAGTAATAATACCCGATCCATTATCAGTAGCTCCAGTTCCTCCATCCCAGCTATCTAAATGTGCTGAAAGAATAACATATTGGTCTTTGATTTGATTTCCGCTAAACTCCGCAATAGTGTTATAGGTGTTGACTGTACCAAGATCTTTGCTATTAACATTAATGTTAATAATTGGTTTCTTACCATTTTCAGCTAAACGATATAATAGACCGTAATCTTCTAAAGAAACATCTACTACAGGAATCTTATCTGTATTGGCTGCAAAAATTTTATTTGCTCCAACAACCCCACTCCAATATGAAGTAACAATACCAACAGCTCCTGCTTCCTCAAGTACTTTTGGTAACTCTTTTGCCGTATAACCAGTGTTTTTAATCCTATTTGCCCAATTTTGTGCATCAGATTTTCTTTGTTCTACCATCTTTTGATAAGATTCAGCCCTAGCGAACTCCTTCCACTGTGCATCTGATCTACCAGTTTGTTGTAGCATAGAGAGTAAAACAATCTTACCTTTAATGGTTTTAAGCCACTGATCAAATTGTTCTTTATTCTGGAAGTCGCCTAAAACAACCACTTCTGCTTCAACTCCTTTTTTACCTGTAGAAGGACTCCATGCTAATTGGGTACCTTCGATAGAATGTACGCGAGGCGTTAGTAGAGTAATCTGCGAAGTACCTCTTTCCCATCCCTTCCATGTGCCGTACTGCTCATTTCGAGCATCAATACCCATGTCTTTATATTTATCGACTACCCAATCATGCGCTTGCATCATCTGAGGTGTTCCTACCAGACGTGGACCGATAACATCTAAAAGCTCAAAAGAATACTCCTTTAAATGGGAATTCTGACTTCCTTCTTTGATAATAGCATCTATAATTGGATCATTACTTTGGGCCATAGCAACCGATCCGCACATAAGAGCTATTGCTAATACACTTTTTTTGATTTGTGCACTAAACTCTACTTTGATTTTCATTTTTATTATTTTAAGGTTATTTGTTATAGATTTGAAAAATAATAAAATAGCACCTTTAAAACAAGTGAAAACGAATTTCTACGCATACCAATAAAAAAACATAAATTATATATAATTAACAGCGTATTAATACATAATTGAATATTATAAATCGATATTTTATGATAATATTACATAAATAATAAATCTAACAAAAACCTACTTTAGTAAAAATAATCCTAAACAATAACCCTCAAACAACCTGTAAGGAATACTTTATGGCCAGTACTTTACAAATTATATACTAACTAGCCTTAAATAAATTAGGGCAGATTCCTATGAAATCTGCCCTAATTTATCCTTTAATTCTATACAGCTAATTATCCCTTAAAATTTTCTAAAAAGTTAACTAACGTACGCACACCGGTACCGGTTCCACCAACACCCTTATAATCCCTAGGAGTATCCATCCAAGCTGGTCCTGCTATGTCTATATGAACATAGGGATACTTAGCAAAATGCTCTAAGAATTTACCAGCGGTAATACTACCAGCATAACGTCCTCCAATATTTTTAAGATCAGCGATATTACTCTTTAAAAGATCCTTATAGTCATCCCAAAAAGGTAATTGACAAAGGCGCTCATGAACTTTAAATCCAGACTCCACTATACTATTAATAATCTCTTGATCATTTCCCATAATACACGAAGCAGTATCACCTGCGGCTACTAAAGCGGCCCCTGTTAAGGTTGCAGCATCAATAATTACTCTAGGCTTTAAGGCATTTGCATAAGCGATTGCATCAGCTAAGATCATCCTTCCTTCAGCATCGGTATTTAGAACCTCAACCGTGGTACCATCATACATATGAATGACATCTCCTGGAGCGTAAGCATCTCCACCTGGACGATTATCTGTAGCAGGAATAAGGCCAACAACATGTACATTTAGCTTATTTAAAGCAGCCACGAAAATAGCTCCAGCTACACAAGCCGCACCTCCCATATCACTCTTCATACTATCCATGGATCCTTGGGTTGGCTTTAAACTAAGACCTCCTGTATCGTATACCACTCCCTTACCAACTAAAACGATAGGTTCACTATTGCAATAGTCCTTAGGTTTATACTCCATTATAGTGAAAGTAGGTTCTTCAATCGAGCCTTTATTCACCGCCAAGAGACCACCCATTTTTAATTCCTCTATCTTTTGTTTGTTTAATACTTCTATTTTGAGATCATCACCAAAAGCTAACTTTTGAATCTGACAAGATAACTCTTTCGCATTCAGATAACTAACCGGTTCATTAACCATATCACGAGCCCAAAAAACTCCCTCAATAGTATGATTTAAATCTTGAATAATCTTGGCGTTGAACTCTCCTACTAAGGAAATCTTCTCTAAAGCAAATTTTTTAGAATCTGCATCAGTAAAATACTTTAAAAATTGATAGTTAGACAATGCTAAACCTTCTGCTAAGGCAATAGTAGCTTGTCCAGTTCCTACAATACAAACTTGTTTTACTTGTTTAGGTAAAGTTTGTCTAACGAAAAATCCCGCAAGACGCATTTTTTCCAAATCAGAATCCTCTTTTACAAAAAAATAGCTTACTAATCCTACTTTTGCAAAATCATGCGTATTTTCTCCTTTTACAAATTGAACTACAAAATCTTCTAAAAAACTTGGGATACCCTCTAATCTTTTAAAATCTTTTCCTAGTACAAAAACCATATTCTCACCTTCTTTCACTTGGTGTACAATCTCTATCATATATACTATCTTAAAAAATGAACAAAAACATTACTTCTACAAACTATTTTATCTCTCTAACATACCTTGAATTAAGACAATTAAATACCAAAGGATAGGAATACTCTCTACCCAAAAAAGAGTAAAAAATTGGCTTCTATATGGAGTGGCTTTATAAATGAAAAATAAAGTAACCAAAACAACAACAATATTATTATAAGCTTGTTGGACTTGATAATTATCTTTAAATAATTCTATAACAAAAAAAGGCACTAACAACAGGGCTAGTATAATTTTGGTTTTGTTAATACCTAATGTCTGAGGTAAAGTACGCAAAGATACAGAATCTACAGACAAATCAACTATTTCAAAAATACCCATAAGAATAAATATTAAAATAAATCGTTGGATAAATTTTATAACCACATCCAAATCAATATCTAAGCCAGCATTTAACACGGGAATAATAAGTGTCATAGTTGCCCAAGAGAAACAAACAAGATAAACCTTTAACCCTGCCAAGTTACGTAAATTAGAGACGGATTTATGTATGGGAATAGCGTAAAGAAAAGCAAGAAAAAACAACACGATACTAGCCAACTGTGCTTTAGTATTTAAAAAGAAAAAGCACAAGCTCGCAACAAATAAACTTAGCACACTTTGAAGTATAATGATTTTTAAGTTACTTGAAAAAGTTCCTTTATGGCTCATCACATAATTACCATACTTTATAAAATTATATGAAAATAAGGTGCCTGTAAACCCCATAATAGAAACCACAGGATCAAAAGGCAATTGACAAAAATAAAAAGTCATTTGAATTAAAGCTAAGACTGATAAGGAAACGTGAATACTTCCATTTAAATACAGGCTAACTATCTTATTTTTTAACAAATTCATACAAATATTTTCACTTTACCATCAACTAACAAATACTTATCAAAAATAATAGTAATATTAATACTTTTCTCATATTAATGGGTTATTTTTGTTTTTATTAAACACAACTTATTTTATATTGCCCATAATGAAAACAAATGCATTCGCTTTAAGACACATTGGTCCACGTGAAACGGACTTGGCGGAAATGTTTAAAACCATAAAGGTTAATAACATAGATCAACTAATTGATGAAACTTTCCCAAGCACTATTCGCCTTGAGAAAGATTTAAATCTAGCCAAAGCAATGACTGAATACGATTACTTATCATTTATTCAGGATTTAGGTAACAAAAATAAAATATTCCGTTCTTTCATCGGACTTGGATATAATGAAGCAGTTATACCTGCAGCTATCCAACGTAACGTTTTCGAAAATCCGGGATGGTACACAGCTTATACACCATATCAAGCAGAAATCGCACAAGGGCGTTTAGAGGCTTTATTAAATTTCCAAACTACTATTATTGAATTAACAGCAATGGAAATAGCTAATGCTTCATTACTAGATGAATCTACAGCTGCGGCTGAAGCAATGATTCTTTTATTTGACGTTAGAACAAGAGATCAGAAAAAGAAAAACGTTAATAAATTTTTCGTTTCAGATCAAATCTTACCTCAGACTTTATCTGTATTACAAACTCGTGCCACACCTTTTGAAATTGAATTAGTTATAGGTGACCACAAAGATTTTTCTTTCTCTGAGGATTTCTTTGGAGCTATTTTACAATATCCAGGTAAACACGGTGTAGTTAGTGACTATACTGAGTTTATTCACACAGCTAAAAGCAAAGATATAAAAGTTGCAGTTGCAGCTGACATTCTATCTTTAGTTACATTGACTCCTCCTGGAGAAATGGGAGCTGATGTTGTTGTAGGTACTACACAACGTTTTGGAATTCCATTAGGCTATGGAGGTCCACACGCGGCTTACTTCGCCACTAAAGAGGAATATAAACGCAGCATGCCAGGACGTATTATCGGATTAAGTAAAGATGCAGAAGGTAATCCAGCTTTACGAATGGCTTTACAAACTCGTGAACAACATATCAAACGCGAAAAAGCAACCTCGAATATTTGTACTGCTCAAGTTTTATTAGCTGTTATGGCTAGTTTCTACGCAGTATACCATGGTCCTAAAGGTTTAGAATTTATAGCTAGCCAATTACATGCTAAAGCTGTTACACTAGCTAGTAGTCTTGAAAAATTAGGAGTAGAGCAATTAAACTCTTCTTTCTTCGATACAATTTTATTAAAAGCGGACAGAGCTAGTATTGAGCCTTTAGCAATAGCTAAAAAAATCAACTTCAACTACGTTGACAACCATACTCTTTCTATTTCTCTAAATGAGACAGTAGAATTAAAAGACATAAATGCAATTATCGAAGTATTTGCAAAAAGCTTAAATAAAGAACCTTTTACTGTTGACAAATTAGAAGAAGCTACTTTTAAATACCCATCAAAATTAAAACGTACTTCTAAATTCCTACAACACCAGGTATTTAACGCTTACCATTCAGAAACAGAATTAATGCGTTATATCAAAAAATTAGAACGTAAAGATCTTGCATTAAATCATTCTATGATTTCACTGGGTTCATGTACAATGAAATTAAATGCAGCAGCAGAAATGCTACCATTAAGTAATGCTCAATGGAATAACATTCACCCATTTGTACCTGCTGATCAAGCAAAAGGTTACTTGGAAATGCTACATGCCTTAGAGGATCAATTAAGTATTATTACTGGCTTCGCTGGTACAACACTTCAGCCTAACTCTGGAGCCCAAGGAGAGTATGCTGGTTTATTAGCAATTCGTGCTTACCACCATTCTAGAGGTGACTTCCAAAGAAATATTGCTTTAATTCCAGCTTCAGCCCACGGAACTAATCCAGCTTCAGCAGCAATGGCAGGAATGAAAGTAATTGTTACTAAAACAACTCCTGAAGGAAACATTGACGTAGCTGATTTGAAAGCAAAAGCAGAACAATACAAAGACGAATTGTCTTGCTTAATGGTTACCTATCCATCCACACACGGAGTATATGAATCAGCCATTAAAGAAGTTACTCAAATTATCCACGACAACGGAGGACAAGTATACATGGATGGAGCTAATATGAATGCTCAAGTAGCCATTACCAATCCAGCAAACATCGGTGCTGATGTATGTCACTTAAACCTACATAAAACATTCGCTATTCCTCACGGAGGAGGAGGGCCTGGAGTAGGACCTATTTGTGTGGCTAAACACTTAGTGGAATTTCTACCTACTAATCCACTTGTAAAAGTTGGAGGAGAAAAAGGAATTACAGCAATCTCAGCAGCTCCTTATGGATCAGCATTAGTTTGTTTAATATCTTATGGTTACATCTGTATGTTGGGATTAGAAGGTTTGAAAAAAGTAACGCAAACTGCTATCTTAAATGCTAACTATTTAAAAGCGCGTTTAGAACAACACTACTCTATACTTTATACAGGGGAAAAAGGACGTGCTGCCCATGAGATGATTCTTGACGTTAGAGAATTTAAAGAAAAAGGAATTGAGGTTACAGATATTGCTAAGCGCTTAATAGACTATGGCTTCCACGCGCCAACAGTATCTTTCCCAGTAGCAGGAACTTTAATGATTGAACCAACCGAAAGTGAAAGTAAAGAAGAGTTAGATCGTTTCTGCGAGGCAATGATTTCTATAAGACAAGAAATTGAGGCCGCTAGCATTGAAAACCCTAATAATGAATTAAAGAATGCACCACATACTTTAGCATTGCTAACTGCTGATAACTGGGACTTACCATACTCTAGACAAAGAGCAGCTTATCCACTGCCATTTGTGGTAGATAATAAATTCTGGCCTTCTGTGCGTCGTATTGATGATGCCTATGGAGATAGAAACTTAATTTGTTCATGTGCCCCTATTGAGGCTTACATGGAGGTGGAAAACTAATTCTACACAAATTAAATATCTTAAAAGCACCTTCTGTACAGAAGGTGCTTTTTTTATTAGTTATTAACATTGTTAATAACTTTACTATTTCTATAAAGTTATAACTATAATTATAAACACATAACCCTAATCTAAGTTAAATCACTATAAACGAGTGTTTTATATATATTATCAGTAGAAATCCCTGCAACTTACAAACATAGAACGTAAAGTTATTAACAATACAGGGTAACTAAAGTAAACTTATAAACATAATAAATCATAGTTATCAACAAATAGCCCCACTTATTAACAGGTAATTCTAACTTATAAACATTAGTTAGGATAGGCAGAGTAAAATGCATTCTTACTTTTTATATCCTCTACTAATTCTTTATACAAAGGTGCTTTACTTACCATAGTAGCGTTTCCGATGATAATTAACTGTTCTTTAGCTCGAGTCAAGGCAACGTTCAATTTCCTATCCACGTCTTTTTGATCATTTAAATTAATCAAGGATTCTAGTTGATAAGGATCTACTACACTTAAACAATAAATAATAACATCTCTTTGTCCACCTTGAAAACGCTCTACCGTATCTACGGTTAACTGTGCAGCATTAGGAATATTTGCTGTTTGTAATAGTTTATATATCAAAGCAATTTGACTCTTAAAAGGTGCGATAATCCCAACTTGCCTCACCAAATCTAGAGGTAAGTTATTTTGTTTATATAACTTCTGTAATTCTAAGAGTACCTCAACTACCATGGCAGCTTCATTATAAGCAGTTTTATCAGAAGCATTACTATTATTAGGCACATCAATAAATAAAACTCTATCTTTGGATAATGCCAATGAGCACCAATGTGGTCCACGATCATAAAATGGCATTTCTGCAACCTGCCTGTACAAATTGTTTTTGGCTACATCTTCTAAATTGTTCAGCTTATAGGCTACTTCTAATTTACCTTGATAGAAATATCGATTAGGAAAATCGCTTATTAACTCATGCATTCTTCCTTGAAAATTTAATGTATCATATGAATAATTCAGATTATTAACTTCACAAAAATTATACAATCGTTCAAAGAGCGAATTTCTTCTATTATATAAACCAATATTATTTAGCAATGGGTTTTTACACAAGCTCTGCTGGGGGTCTTGTAATGCAATAGCAGGTAACTGCTTATGATCTCCTATCAATATAAATCGTTTACAATGGGCTAAAAGACCTATAATTTGAGGTTCAAGAATCTGAGAGGCTTCATCGACGATAATCCAATCAAACTTCTTAAAAGCTAATAAATCTAATTGGTTGGTTATACTAGAAACTGTACTCAAAAAAACCCTTTGTTCATCTAAGACTTTCTTTAAAGAATTTCTATTAAAGCGTTTACTCTGGGATTCAGCTTTGCATTGATGTTCTTTTATAATATGACTTAATAAATACCTTTGAAAACTGTCTTTACAAGACAATGCACTTCCCAAGCGTATAAATGCTTTATTACTGTCTTTTAATATGGGTTCCACAGCTTGTAAAACAGCTTCACTTAACTCATCGACAGCTCGATTAGTATAAGACAAAATCAATATATTATCAGAAGAGTTAGTGTAGAGCTCCTCTACAAACTCTTTAATTATATGGGAGGTTTTACCTGTTCCCGGAGGGCCATTTAAAATAAAATAATCCTTTGTAGAGAGCATATTATTTAAAATTCTATTCTGCTCACTAGATAATCTACTATTAAAGTAACCATAATCTTCACCCTTACAGGGGTTAGTGGTAGTTAAAAGCAGAGACTTGTTTCTATCTTGGGCAATAATAAAGCGGTATAAATTCTGATACATCCCAGAGAAAGAAGAATCCATAAAATCTCTTTCTAAAGCCCAAAGTTCGTGTTGGTCAAAGAAATGAACGTTATTTTGTTGAAAGCGCAAAGACACCTCAACACTGTAAAGAGAAACAGCCACAATAGAACACTTGAATATCTGGGTGTGAGTAGGCTTACTTGACTCTGCACTAAAAGGATATAATACACAAACATCCGAAACCCTAAAACTAGCCAATACATTGGAGTCTTCAATAGTAAACACGATTGTCTTTTTGGGTGTATTTACAGAATTTTGCTTGATACGCAGATTATACATGATACTATAATTATCTACCTTACCTTGAAAATCCATATTCCACATACTAGCCAGAGAATTTGCAGAACCCTTCATTGGATCTCCACACTTACTCAAATATTGTTCTTTAGCAATAAAGCTGAAATAGCTAAAAAAATAACTTTGAACTAAAGCTGAGCTCTTCAAAATAGGAGATAAAACATTATTAAACTGATCATCTAAAATTGTCTTGAACTTGTTATTTATACTCTTTGAAATAAGATTATCAGTTGTAAGACTACGTATTAATTGGTTAACCTTATTGATATTATCACTTTGAAGAACATGTTCGTTAATTAAGATTTGATTGCGCATCTGACATATCTTTTGAATTTTACTCCAACTAATATGATCAGAGCGAAGATGTCCTTTAATGAGCTTACTATAAAATATAAAACCATCTATGTTTTGTCCTTTAGTAAGTTCACTAAGACTAATACCTTTTATGGCAGCAAGCATTAGAAAATACATATATAGCTGACTACTATGATTATCCTTTACATTAATCCCAGTATCAGGATATGGCCCTGAACCAGACTTTAATTCTACAACGATTGTCTTGTCATTCAAATCCCTATTTTGATATAAAACATCTAATCTACCTTGCAAGCCATAGCGATCACTTAAAAAAGACGGCTCCAAATAGATATACTCTTTCTTATCTAAACCATAATACACGAAATCCTTCTCGACAACTTTTACAATATTACTATAATGCATTTGACATAGTTCTTGATACTGTAAAAAACCTTTTGTCGAATTAATATCTTCACAGAATAAATGTTCCGTAGGATAGTTTAAAAAATGCTGATTAAATATTTGAGAAAAACTAATTGTTTGATTTTTTGACTTTTGTCCTATCAAGAAATCAATTACTAAATTGGCGAAATTACCTATAAGTAAATGCATAGTATTTAAAGGCAACTGTAGTTTACTTTTCAAATAATGCAAAGGGCTATCTCCATAATCTTGAAAACATTCAGCGATACTTGATACATCTACTAAGTAATCGGGCTCCAAAACAATAAGTTTTGGGTATAATTCCCCATTTTGATCTACATCAATATCTAATAAATAAACAATAGCACCCTTCCATAAGCCTTGGGTAGAAAAAACTGGTTCGTCCTTTACATTTCTAGGTAATTGCACTAGGATATTTTTTGCACTTGGTTGATAAAAATCCTCACAGACAATAAAATCTGGACTAAAAGAGTCAACCACTACTTTTCTACCATCGATAAAACCAGTAAATTTTCTCTGGGGTTTTTGATACCTATTTGTAAAGTTTTCTATGCGATTTTGATTAACAAAAGGCAATGGCACATTATCAACCTGTTGAATAAAAAGGTTAATATCGCTCCAATAAGTAGTAAAATAATCTGCTAATTCTAAATCCGATATTAAATGTATTCTATCATATAACTCTACAAACTCAAGGATAGTAAAATTTGTTTGATAAGTGTGAAAAATAAAATTCAAACTGCTTCTTAGATTACTAAAGACTATTGACTCTTTACTAACAACTTGTTTGGTAAATCCTTGCAGAACTAGAAAAAGCTTATGATAACTTTGTTTAATGTGATTTTGGGTTAAAAAATGTTCGTAAACAACACTAAGAGAATTAAAATAAGAATCCGTAGAAGATCTTTCCAACATAAAAGAGAATTTTATTAGTAGCTAGTAACGCTAAAGAGATTTTACACTACAAATATCGGCAAAATCCTTGCTAGTTAAACACTTTACACATCCTAAAGTAATTAATTAATATTATACTTATATAAAACAGTAACTAATAAATCACTACGTTGTAAAAAACATATCTTAACTTATACAAAGCTTTAGGCGTATTAAAGGGTAGACAAAAGACTAGAAATAATGAGGCTTAACAGGTAAATACTAATATATTTTGCAATAAAAACCCAAACAACAAATAGAATTTTACTAAATTCTCAAAAATAAAGTCCATCAAGAATATTTACTATTTTTTAGGAATTATTTCAGCTTTTTCTCAATATAAACCCCTAAGTTTACCCTAATCAACTAAAACCAACCAACGATGAATATTAAACTTACTGGCTCAGGAAGTTATATACCTACTAAAATAATCACAAACGATAATTTTGATTCTTTTGATTTCAGAGACGAAAATGGCGACAAATTAAAAGACAACAATCAAAGAATAGCCCATAAACTACAGCAAATCACTGGTATTGAACAAAGAAGATATGTCGAACAAAATTTAACTGCTTCGGACATTGCAACCATTGCTGGACAAAAGGCAATAGAAAATGCAGCCATAGATCCGGAAAGCTTAGATTACATAATTTTCGCACATAATTTCGGTGATATTAAAGCCAATAGTATCCAGGCTGATATTGTACCGAGTTTAGCAGCAAGAGTTAAACACAATCTTAAAATTAAAAATCCAAGTTGTGTAGCTTTTGATTTATTGTTTGGATGCCCAGGCTGGTTACAAGGAGTTATTCAGGCCTATGCTCTTATCAAAGCAGGTTTAGCAAAACGCTGCCTAATTATAGGTGCAGAAACCTTATCTAGAGTTATAGATCCACATGATAGAGATTCTATGATCTATGCTGACGGAGCTGGAGCTACAATTTTTGAAGCTACAGACAAACCTGGGGGAATTTTAGCTTTAAACAGTGCAAGTTACACCCTTGAAGAAGCTTTTTTCATTCACTATGGAAAGTCGTATAATAAAGAGCTTAATCCAGACACTAAATACATAAAAATGTATGGGAGAAAAATCTATGAATTTGCCTTAACGCAAGTACCATTAGCTATGAAGCAATGTGTAGACCAAAGTGGTATAGACATAGATAAAATAAAAAAAGTAATTATCCACCAGGCAAACGAAAAGATGGATGAGGCTATAGTAGAGCGCTTCTATGGTCTATATGGAAAAAAGATGCCACAGCACATAATGCCTATGAATATAAAGATGTTAGGTAATAGTAGTGTAGCTACCCTTCCCACTCTTTACGACATGATCGTTAACGAACAGATTGAGAATCATAATTTACAAAAAGGCGACATTTTATTATTTGCCTCCGTTGGAGCAGGAATGAATATAAATGCCTTTGTTTATCAAATGTAACTAAATTTTACTTCAAACAATAACACTATGAACTATCATGGTCTTATTGTTTGAAGTAAAAAATTACTAAACACTCAGAGTGTACATTTGTATAGGTAAGAATAATAAATCTTACTTGTTTGTAAACAAAGCAACAAGATAGTTTTTTAGACTACTTACCCAACTAGTACATAAGACTACAACTAAATTAGCTCCCACAATCAAAATACTCTTTATTAAAAGTACAACTACCCCCTTACCTGTTAAGGGTATATAATATACAATACTTACAATACTTATCATACATAACAAAAGATAAGCATACTGTCTATCAAAAGGCCATAGCTTTAATTTTCGATAGATAAAATAAGTTTTAAAAACATTGAATAACCCCATAGAAATAAGGGAAGCAATCGCTACACCTACAAGACCCAGATCTGTAGATTGTAAAAAATACAAATTCAATCCTATATTCAAAACCATTAAAATTAAAATGGAAACTAAGTTAAATCTATAATACTTAGAATAGGAAATAATCTCGTTATTAAAGCCTGTACACATATTGATTACTACATTAAAACCCAATAAGTAAATAATGGGTAAAGACTCTTTTAAATTATCATAAGTAGGTAAAAGCTTAAAGAAGGGTTCTATTCCTACTATTACAAGACTATAAAGAAGCATACCGATAAAAAACAAAACACGAGCGACTTCTTTGTACTTTATATTTAACTCTCGCAATTGAGATTTTTTAATTAAATCTGATACAACAGGTGCATAAAGTGCAAAAACTCCTGTGGCAGGGATAGCTAAAGTAGAAGCTAAAGTAACCCCTATACTAAAAGTACCATTTTGTTCGTATCCAAGGAAAGCTGGAATCATTAAAGAGTCAACCCGAAAAGCAAAAAACTGTCCAAAACTACCTGCAAAAGCAAAAAAACTATACCAATAATATTCTTTTTTGGATAACCCTGAAAAAAGGTCTGTATAATTTTCATGCCACTTAAAAGAGAAATGTTTATAAATATAAGTTCCCACAATACCTACTATAACAAAATAGCTCACAATATACAAGCTAATTCCCTGTAGTACATTCCATCCTAAAAAAAGCACAAATACAAAAGCTAAAGGCAAAGTAAGTTTTGGTATAATTTTCTCAAAGAAGGTCACATAAGCCAATCGTTTTAAATTAGCAGCCTGTCTGCGAAAAAGATCAACATAAGCCATTGCAATGGCTAAAGGAAATCCTAAATAAAAATATTCTAAATTAGTTTTTGGCACAAACACATAACAGCCCCACACTGCCAAACCAACAATTACGCTCATCTTGGCTAAAGACAGAAGGCTAAAGCTAAAAAGCTTTTTTTGCAGATAAGCGTCTAAGGTTGGATAAAAATTAATTAGTGCATGAGTGCTTCCTAAAAGGATTATAGGAAACATAATTTGGGCACAAGCATCAATAAATCGAATAATACCTAACAATTCCTTATCTAAAGGATAAATCAACACCGTTGATATTACGCCAATTATTACACCTAGATAATTAATACCAGTAAATAAAATGGCTTGTTTGGCAGAACTTGTTGGCTTCATAGTTACTAAGAAATAAGATATCGTTACAAATATAGTTTTCTAAAGCATGAGAACTGCAAAATTTAATAACTTTGTAGTCATTGGAATGATATAAAACACCACTTGGAATGAACTACGTTATAATAATGCCGGCATACAATGAACAAGACTTTATCTATTCTACCCTACAGAGCATAGTAAAACAGAGTGTACAGCCTACAGAATTAATTATTGTAGATGACAATTCCACAGACAATACTATTTCAATAGCTAGAGATTTTGCACAATCATATCCATGGATAAAAGTAATCCATAAAGCATCACAGAGTTCTGTCCATTTACCCGGTAGCAAAGTAATACAAGCCTTTAATTTTGGCTTAAAACTACTGGAGCTTGACAATATAGATATTATTGTAAAACTAGACGCAGATCTAATTCTTCCCTCAGATTATTTTGAACAAATAATACTGGAATTCAACAACAATCCTAAGGCTGGAATTGTTGGAGGATTTGCATACATTAAAAATAAAGACAAATGGATAAAAGAAAACTTAACAGATTCTGAACATGTCAGAGGTGCTTTCAAGGCATACAGAAAACAATGTTTTATAGACATAAACGCATTACAAGCAGCAATGGGTTGGGATACGGTGGATGAATTATTGGCTAGATATTACCATTGGCAAGTAGTCACCTTGAAACACTTAAAAGTAAAGCACCTTAAACCTACAGGAGCCAACTACGACAAAACGGCACGTTACAAACAAGGTAGTAGTTTTTACGCTTTAAGATATGGACTCGCTATAACCGCAATAGCTGCTGTTAAACTAGCTAGCAAAAAAAATAAACCATTACTATTTATTGACTATATTAAAGGTTATTACAAAGCTAAAAAAGAAAAGCAACCATTTCTAGCTACAGAAAAACAAGGTGAATTCATACGGAAATACAGATGGACAAAAATGAAAGAAAAGATTAAAAAAAGCATTTTTTAAACTCTATTGCATAGAAACTCATTACTAATTGGTATTTTAGCCAATATTTTCATTTTATGATTAAATCAGCATTAAAAAATATAGGACAATACTTCCTTATGCTAAAGGAGATCTTTAGCAAAATGACCAAATGGAAGGTCATGAAACAGCTTATTTTTAAAGAAATAGATGATTTGATTATCGGATCGTTGGGAATTGTTTGCTTTTTATCCTTCTTCGTAGGTGGTGTGGTAGCTATACAAACAGCGTTAAACTTAACTAATCCGTTAATTCCTAAATATTTAATTGGTTTTGCTACCAGACAAAGTGTTATTTTAGAATTCTCCACTACGTTCATTTCAATTATTATGGCAGGAAAAATGGGTTCATTTATCACCTCTAGTATTGGAACAATGAGAGTTACCGAGCAAATAGATGCCCTAGAAGTTATGGGAATAAACTCATTAAATTACTTAGTTTTTCCTAAAGTAGTAGCCGTAATGCTCTATCCATTTCTTATCGGTATTAGTATGTTCCTAGGAATATTAGGTGGTTGGTTTGGTGGAGTGATGGGAAACTTTGTTACATCAGAGCAATTTATCACTGGACTACAAGACAGTTTTATTCCATTTCATATTACTTACGCCTTTCTTAAAGCATTTGTTTTTGGACTACTTTTAGCAACCGTACCATCCTACTTTGGATACTACATGAAAGGAGGAGCTTTAGAAGTTGGAAAAGCTAGTACAAAATCCTTTGTATGGACTAGTGTTGCCATTATCCTTTCAAACTATTTACTAACCTCTCTTTTATTAACCAATTAAACAATGATAGAAGTAAAAGACATACGCAAATCCTTTAGTGGAACGGAAGTTTTAAAAGGCATTTCTACAGTATTTGAAGATGGTAAAACCAATCTTATCATTGGACAAAGTGGCTCTGGTAAAACTGTATTGCTAAAAACACTCTTGGGTATTCACCAAGCCGATTCAGGTAGTATTAATTTTGATGGTAGAAACTATCAAGACCTAAACGTGGAACAAAAAAGAGATTTAAGAACAGAGATAGGAATGGTCTTTCAAGGAAGTGCTCTTTTTGACTCTTTAACAGTGGAAGAAAATATCGCTTTCCCTCTTAAAATGTTCACCAACAAATCTAAAGCAGAGATAGATCATCGTGTAAACGAGGTAATAGACAGAGTTAACTTAATCAACGCTAATAAAAAAATGCCTTCCGAAATATCAGGAGGGATGCAAAAAAGAGTTGCAATTGCCAGAGCAATTGTAAACAACCCAAAATATTTATTTTGTGATGAACCTAACTCAGGGCTAGATCCCAAAACAGCTATTGTGATTGACAATTTAATTCAAAAAATAACACATGAATACGGCATAACAACCATCATTAATACCCATGATATGAATTCGGTATTAGAGATTGGAGAGCATATTGTATTTTTAAAAAATGGATTATTAGTTTGGCAAGGAACTAACAAAGAAATAATTCAAACCAACAATGAAGATGTGGTAGATTTTGTTTACTCCTCTGAACTATTTAGAATGGTACGTCAAGCTATGCGAGATATAATTAGCAAATAATTTATTTACTAGTAATAGCCAGAAATAATCTACATATTAAAAACACCCCAAAAAGTCACACACTTTTTGGGGTGTTTTTTTTGGATGCAAAAAGAACTGCTCCAAATATAACTCACAATTAGCAACTAAAATTTTAAATAGCAACAACACAAAGTAATCTATATGTTTTACACTCTTATATAAATTCTTAGTTTTATTCTATTACTTGTATCATTCAGCCAAGTTAAAGCAAGCTTAAAAAAGGCGCACAAAAATTAATTTACATTAAAGCTAACAAGAGTATTAACTACATTATCCTTGATACGTGCTACATGAAGTTTATGACATCAAATTCTTCTAAGCGCTTTAAAGACTTAATAAATTATAAAATGATTGATTTAAAGGACTAAAAAATAACTAACTTCAGATTATAAGAATATCACAAACAAACGCAAAGCTGGCTACCTAAAGTAGTCCATTTCACACAGAAGCATTAGATAATGAACTACTGTCTTTAAATAAAACAATATAAAGGCAGTAGTTTGCCAAATCAATCTTAAAGCTCATCATTTTGAAGCTTAGCTTCTATGGCTTGAGAAATATTTTTAATTTCTTGTTCTTTCTTCTTTGGATAGATAAGCAATACGTCTTGCCTATCCACAATTATGTAATCGTTTAAACCATCAATAACCACAATTTTACTCTTGTCTGTACGAATAATATTATTAGTAGAATTCTCACAAAAAGCCTGAGCGTTGACAATAGCGTTGTCACTCTCATCCTTTGGTAATTTATCATGTAAAGATCCCCATGTTCCTAGATCGTTCCAGTCAAAAGTAGCTGGTAGAACATAAACATTATTTGCCTTTTCCATTATTGCATAATCTATAGATATATTGCTAGCCTTACTATAATTTAAATCTATAAATTCCTTCTCTTGACTTGTGTTATATAAGTTCTCTCCAGCTAGGAATAAATCATACATCTCAAGCTGAAAGTGTTGAAAAGCCTCTAATATACTTTGTACACTCCAGACAAAAATACCGGAATTCCAAAGGAAGTGACGACTTTGAATAAATTTTCTAGCCGTAACATAATCAGGTTTTTCACGAAACTGAACAACTTTTTTAATAGGACGCGAATCTAATTTATTAAACTCAATATAACCATAGCCTGTATTTGGAAAAGTAGGAAGAATACCCAAGGTCATCAATACTCGATCACGTTCGCAAATATCAAAAGTGCGTTGGAGATTAGAAACAAATTGCAGTTCATCTTCAATCCAGTGATCACTAGGGGCCACAACCATTACTGCCTCTGGATTCATCTTTTTAATTTTCATGGCTGCATATAAGATACAAGGGGCTGTATTACGCATTGCTGGCTCTAAAATAATATTTTCAGAACTTACAAATGGCAATTGTTCCTTTACGATGTCCTTGTAACTTTCATTGGTGAGAATCAAAATATTCTCTTTGGGTATTAATAAAGCTAAACGATTAAAAGTTTTTTGAATAAGTGTATAACCAGACCCAAGCATATCGTGAAACTGTTTTGGAAATTCTGGTGTACTTACCGGCCAAAAACGGGAACCTACCCCACCGGCCATTACTATCGCGTAATAATTTGAACTCATAAATAAAATTAACTTTTTACTATATATCGACTTAATAATAGTACTTCGGCATTTGCCTTAAATGTATAAATACGCCCGGTACTAACTTCCTGGCATTCGAACCTTTTAACACGCAAAGGACCACGTTTGAAAATCTTGCCATTGTATGTTTTAAAATGGCTTCCTAAAGGTATCTCATAGATAAAACATTGATCACTATCTTTTTCACCTTTATCGTAAGCTCGCATGGCAATGGAAAGACGTTCATCGGTATCACTACTAGCTGTGGGATTCCTAAAGTGATTAGCTAACAGTGGTAATAAAGCATTTGGGAAAACCTCTGGTCTTAAAAATGGAAGCATTAAGAGTTGAAAGGTCCCCTTCCATTCCTTTCCGTGAGGCTTAATTACTGCACCATACTTTTGAAAAGCAACCAAATGTGCTATCTCATGAATCAAAGTCATCAAAAACCTATAAGGATTTAAATTAGCATTTACCGTAATTATATGTTTTCCCTGCGGGGTTCGCGTATAATCACCATGTCTGGTTACACGCTCATTCACAATCTTTAAATGAACATTATATTGCTTTATAAGCTCAAAACAAGCCTCTAAAGCATAAGGAGGTAAATATGGTTTTAAAATAACAATCAAAACTAATTTTTATGGAGTTGAACTAGATGCTTGTAAAACTTTACCGTTGAAATACTTATTACCTTTTAATGCAAAATCAGCAATAAACTCAGCCATCTCATCCGGTAGCAATGGTGCTTTATATCCAGGAAATGCCTCTTCGAGCATTTCAGTTTGCACAGCTCCTAAAGCGATAACATTAAAGGATATACCTTTTTCTTTATATTCTTCAGCTAGCAATTCACTTAAAATAGTAACTGCCCCTTTACTTGAGCTATAGGCTGCTAACCCTCCGAATTTCATAACACCTTGCACGCCTCCCATACTACTAATGGTAACAACGTGGCTTAAGGGTTTTAAAAACTTAATACACTCTTGAATTAAGCTCACAACCCCAAAAACATTTACCTGATACACGCGTTGGAAATCTTCTAAAGAAAGTTCCTCAAATGGCTTATTTACAATTTGTCCAGCATTATTAATAATAATATCTAACTCATCTTGCCATGTTGTATGTATAAACTCGCTTACTTTCAATAAATCCTCAGCTTTACAAATATCTACACTAAGACAAGTGACATTAGCCATCTGGGCAAGGGTTGGATTAATTTGACGAGAAATCGCCAAAACTTGGTTACCTTGGCTAGCTAATAACTTAGCAGTTTCAAAACCAATACCACGACTTGTACCTGTAACTATAATTTTTTTCATATTAAATACTTCTTATTTCACCTTGGGGCACATTTACAAGTTCACTTATTACCTTGGCCATCTTCTGACTAAAACTTGCCATGAATTCAATATCCATGTACTGAGCATGATCTTTTACGTGGTGGTAATAGTCATAATTCTCGAAGTCAAAAGAACAAAAAGTATGACTAGGGATATTAAACTCTTCAAAAAACGGGTAATTATCTGAACGTTTAAATAAATTATATTGCTTTGCCAATTCTAGCTCCCCTACTAATTCTTCTTGGGCTATTTCATTAATCATCTGACCCACGTTACTCAATTCTAGTCCTGTACCGTAAGTTACATAACTTCTTTGCATTGGAACACCTAACATTTCAAAATTAAGCATTAGAACAACATTTAAGCCTTGTTGCTTCATTTTCTGGGCTAGATGCTTACTTCCTAGTAGCCCTTTTTCTTCCGCATTAAAAAAAGCATAAACGATAGTCCTCTTATTATCGATACCACTTAATCTTCTTACTTGGTCTAATAAAATTACACTTCCACTTGCATTGTCATTAGCTCCATTGGCAATAGAATCGTTATCCACAGCCTTAATGACACCTATATGATCATAGTGCGCCCCTAAAACGATAATCTCATCCCTAAGAGTACTGTCACTACCAGGTTGTACTGCAACAACATTCCATGAATTTTCATAATTACTAAGAGTATCATTAAAGCTCTCAAATAATGGCTTCATTCCGTATTTCTCTAGCTGTTTAGCTAAATACTCAGCCGCCAAAGCACTACCTATCTGTGAAGCTTCTCTACCTAATAGCTCATCACTTGTTAAGTAATTCAAATCTTTACTTATCTGCTTCTCACTCTTAAGAGATGGTGCTGATAAAAAATCTCTTTTACTACTACAACTTGCAATACCAACTACAAGAAAAAATAAAACAATATATCTCATCTTTTATAAATTTAATTCAAAAATACAAAAATACAGACAATCTTTGCTAAATAAAAGCCGTATACTATTATAATAAAAAAGAGCCCGCTTTAATAAAACGGGCTCCTGTGTATTATTAAGTTTAGCAATTAAGCTAACATTGTAACTGGATTTTCTATAAAACTCTTAAGTGTTTGTAAGAACTGTGCACCTGTAGCACCATCTACAGTACGGTGATCACATGCTAATGTGACAACCATAGTATTACCTACAACAATTTGTCCATTTCTAACCACTGGCTTCTCAACAATAGCCCCTACAGACAAGATAGCTGAGTTTGGCTGATTAATGATTGAAGTAAAAGACTCAATACCAAACATACCTAAATTAGATACTGTAAAGGTACTTCCATCCATTTGTGCAGGTGTAAGTTTCTTAGATTTTGCTTTAGAAGCTAAATCTTTTACACTAGCACCAATATTAGTTAAAGACATTTGATCAGTAAAAGGTAGTACTGGTACCACTAAACCATCCTCGACTGCAACTGCAACTCCGATATTAACATGATGATTTATAATAGTAGCCTCCTCTTTCCACTGACTATTAACTTGAGGGTGTTTCTTAAGAGCCATAGCACATGCCTTAACAACCATATCATTAAAGGATACTTTAGTGTCAGGTAGAGCATTGATAATCTTACGACTTTCCATTGCATTATCCATTGCAATCTCAATTGTTAGATAATAATGTGGAGCAGTAAATTTACTCTCTGCTAAGCGACGAGCAATAGTTTTACGCATTTGAGAATTCTTAACTTCTTCTACGTTAACCTCACCTGCGATACTAAATGGTTTTACATCACTTGTAGTAGATGTAGAACTTACTTTTTGTTCAACTACAGCCTTAGAGGTAACTTCTTTGACTGGGGCAACGAAATTCTCAACATCGCGTTTTATAATTCTACCGTTTTCACCAGAACCTTTAACTTGTGAAAGAGAAATACCTTTATCCTGGGCAATTTTCTTTGCTAGTGGAGAAACAAAAACACGTTCTGTTTCACTAGAAACTACTTCCTGAACTTTTTCTGAAACTTCAGTTTGAACACTAGAGTCACTACTAGGGGCATCAGATTCATTTACAACACCACCTGCTGCAACAATAGCACTAACATCAGTACCTTTTGGTCCTAATATTGCTAAAACAGCATCAACTGGAGCAGTTTGTCCCTCTTCAACTCCGATATAAAGTAAATGACCTGCTTCAAAAGCTTCAAATTCCATAGTAGCCTTATCTGTTTCAATTTCGGCTAATATATCTCCTTCTTCAACAACATCGCCTACTTTCTTAAGCCAAGAAGCTACAGTACCATCAGTCATAGTATCACTTAAACGAGGCATAGTAATTACCTTAACATCTTGTGGAACTTCTACCTTTGGTGTACTTACGCTATTGTTCTGTTGTGGTTCACTAACTTCCTTATCCGCTTGCGACTCTTGCACAGCTCCACTACCTTGTTGAACAATAGCAGAGATATCCTCACCTTGCTCTCCAATAATAGCCAATAGAGTATCTACATCCGCAGTCTCTCCTTCTTTTAATCCAATATACAATAAGGTACCTGAGTAAAAAGACTCAAATTCCATTGTTGCTTTATCTGTTTCGATTTCAGCTAGAATATCTCCTTCTGAAATCTTATCTCCTACTTTCTTTAACCATGCTGCAACAACACCTTCTGTCATAGTGTCGCTTAAGCGTGGCATTGTAATTATCTCTGCCATAATCTCAAATTATAATCTATGTGATAAAAAAGGATAATCGTCTTGATCATACACTACATCATACATAACATTAGTATCAGGATACTCTGATGCTTCTGCAAATTTCTCACATTCACTTACTAAATCTTTCACTCTTTGATCGATTGCTTGAATTTGATCCTCATTAGCATACCCATTAGCTTTAATTACGTCTAAAACTTGCGTAATTGGATCTAATTTTTTATACTCTTCAACTTCATCTTTAGTACGATAATGTTGAGCATCGGACATTGAATGCCCTCTGTAACGGTATGTTTTCATTTCTAAAAACGTAGGTCCATCTCCTCTACGAGCTCTTTCAATGGCTTCGTACATAGCTTCTGCTACTTTTACTGGATTCATTCCATCTACAGGTTGACTAGGCATTTCATATCCTAAACCTAACTTCCATAATTCGGAGTGATTAGCTGTACGTTCTACAGAGGTTCCCATGGCATAACCATTGTTTTCAACAATAAAAACTACTGGAAGTTTCCAGTTCATAGCCATGTTAAATGTTTCATGTAGAGATCCCTGACGAGCAGCACCATCACCAAAATAACACATAGTAACTGCTTTTCTATCGAAATATTTATCTGCAAAAGCTAAACCTGCTCCTAAAGGTATTTGTCCACCTACAATTCCATGACCACCATAAAAATTATGCTCTTTAGAGAAAATGTGCATTGACCCACCCAATCCTTGAGAAGTACCAGTACCTTTTCCTAATAACTCAGCCATAATTCTACGTGGATCAACACCTAAGCCAATAGGTTGCACGTGATTTCTGTATGCTGTAATCATTTTATCTTTAGACAAATCCATAGCATGTAAAGCTCCTGCCAAAACAGCTTCTTGCCCATTGTATAAATGTAAGAATCCTCTTACTTTTTGTTGAATATATAAAGCGGCAAGCTTGTCTTCAAACTTTCTCCAAAATAGCATTTCTTCATACCATTTCAGATAAACTTCTTTTGTAATTTCTTTCATATGACTTTACTTTAATTAAGAGA
>CANROJ010000028.1 GCA_947632215.1 uncultured Flavobacterium sp.
TGATTTTGTTTATTTAGTTCTTTAGCTAAGGCATAATTATACCTTGTTTGCTCATCTTTTGGATTGTTTTTTAATGCTTCTTTAAAAGCAAGTTCTGCTTGGTCATATTTTTTCTCTCCCATATGGGCATTACCTAAATTATGGTATGCTTGATGTTTTTCTTGCTTTGTTGTAGCACTTTGAATAGCATTTAAATAAGCGGTTGTTGCTTCTTTAGGTCTTTTTTGTTGTATTAATGCATTTCCTAAATTGAACTGGGCTGTTGAATTGGTTTCAAGTTTAGAATTTGCAATACGATAAGATGCTTCAGCTTGAGAGTATTGCTCTTTTTTATATCCTTCATTACCTTTGCTTAATGCTCTTGAAGGAGTTTGAGCCATAGCAATACAGCTGTATAAAGTTAGAAGTAAAAAAGTTAGAAAGTTTTTCATATTAAGTAAAATCTTTATGCTTTAGGGGTCTTGTCATTAAATAAATTCCATTTTTGTATCCATTTTGTCTTGCGTTCTAAAACAAAAGTATTTAGGAATAAGAGCAATAAAGCTAGTGCTAGAAACCATTGAAATTGGGATTGAAATTCCGCTATTTGTTGAGATTCGAAATCAGACTTCTCAATTTTTGATAGATCATTCTTTATCAGATCAACAACTTCCTGAGTGTTGGCACCATAATAGTATGCTCCCCCGGTTTGTTTAGCTATTTGTTCTAATGTTGCAGGGTTTAGTTTTGTTATTACAACTTGGTCATCCCAATCTCTTTTATAGGTAGTTCCATTTCTAGATTCTATAGGTATAGGTCCTCCTTTTTCAGTTCCTACTCCTATAGTTATAATTTTAATTCCTTTATTTTTAGCGATTTCTATTGCACTTTGCATATCATCTCCATGGTCTTCACCATCACTAATAAGAATCATTACTTTACTAGTATTAGGATTATCATAATAATTACTAGCCACTTGTATTGCCTGAGCAAATGCTGTTCCTTGTGAGGAAACC
Source organism: uncultured Flavobacterium sp. (assembly GCA_947632215.1). Classification (GTDB taxonomy): domain Bacteria; phylum Bacteroidota; class Bacteroidia; order Flavobacteriales; family Flavobacteriaceae; genus Flavobacterium. Next base: position 996 of record CANROJ010000028.1, read on the forward strand.
ATATCGGTATTCATTGACTGCAAGTACATTTTTGCTGCGTAATGATCCGTTGTTATAGGTAAGAGTGGAAAGGCACTTCCAGCATATCCGACTATTCCTATTCTATCTGGGCCTAGGTTGCTTATGATTTGAGAAACAAGTTGTTTCATTTTTGTAAGTCTATCGGGAGCCATGTCTTTGGCTAGCATACTTTTAGAAACATCCAAAGTAAAGACAATGTCTACACCTTGTCTTTTTACAGTTACTACTTTAGTTCCTATTTTTGGGTTTACTAATGCTATAGTTATAAGTAGTAAGCAAGATAAAGGTAATATTGCTTTTAAAATAACTTTTGTAAAGGATTGATTTGGCGATAAAAGCTGTAAGGCTTTTACGCTAGCAAATTCTGCTTTTTTTCTTTTTCTCCACCATAAATCAGCTATAAACAAAGCGATTAATACTGCAATTGGTAGTAGTAAGAAAAAGTATTCTTTTTGATCTAGTTCCCACATAATATCTTATATAAAACCTCTAAATAATGTTCTTCTTAGAATAAAATTAACGCATAATAAAACAAAACTAATTAGTGCGAAAGTAGAGAATTTCTCATCTGTATTAACATACTTTTGTTCGTCTATTTTAGTTTTTTCAAGTTGGTTAATCTCTTCATAAATATTTTTCAAACTTTCTGTATCTGTTGCTCTAAAATAAACGCCATTGGTTATTTGAGCAATTTGCTTCATTAATTCTTCATCTAATTCTACAGGTATTCTCTCGTATATAATCTGACCATTTGCTTTCATCCCTACAGGTGATTCAGCAAGTCCATTAGTTCCTATACCGATGGTGTATACCTTTATACCGTATTGTTTAGCAATCTCTGCAGCCATTAATGGATCTATGGAACCAGTGTTATTGACTCCATCTGTCAATAGGATAATAACTTTGCTTTTTGAAGGGCTATCCTTCAAACGGTTAACAGCTGTACCAAGACCAACCCCTATGGCTGTTCCGTCCTGGATATCATTAGAATATTGAATGTCTTTTAAAGCGTTTAGAATAAGAGGCTTGTCACTTGTAGCGGGAGTTTTTGTATATGCTTCTGCTGCGTAGATTACAATACCTATCCTATCGGTAACTCTTTGTTTCACGAAGTCTGAAGCTACGTTCTTTAAAGCCTCTAATCTATTTGGTTTAAGATCTTTTGCAAGCATACTTCCAGAGATGTCCATAGCCATGACAATATCAATTCCATGGGTAGAATGTACGTGATGGTGTACACTTATTACCTGAGGTCTTGCTAGTGCAATAATTATAAAGGCCATAGTCAAAAGTTGTAATACAATTTGAATAGGCAATAATTTAATAATTAAAGATGTATAGCCTTGGAAGGCTTTTGTAGAACTTAAACGTATAGAAGGTCTATGCTTTTTTCTGTTTTTGTACCAAACAAAAAATGTAAGTGGTAACAATAACAAAAGCCAAAAAAATTCCGGATTTAAAAAACTTATATCTCTCATTGTTTTTTTACTGGTTTATAAACAATCGATTCAAACATACGCTGGGCTAGCTCTGGAGCCAGTTTATCGTCTGTACGATAGAATATCCACGTTTGATCTGTATTAGTACCGAATTGGGTAAATACAGCTTGGAACGTTACTTGTTTTTCTTTTTGATTCGCAACAGATTTGAAATTAAAGTTTCCTTGAATTTTCATTCCTTTTACTCCATTAGAATTCTCAAAAGGACTTTGATTTACATCGCTGTTCTCGATTTGATAATTTTGGGTTAATAGGGTTGTGAATTGTTTTACAATCTGTTCCTGATTAATCTTGTAATCCTTGAGCATGGTCAAATTGTTTACAATAATAAACAGATCATCGTCGAGTTCATTAAGACGGAATTGTTCTATGTATTGTACACCTTCTAGTTTGGCATCCTCTAAAGTAGGATCGTTTTTATGCATCAATACTGAAGGAGTTGAGATTGTCATTCCTGGGTTATAACCATAAGTACTTTCAATCCATTGTTTTTCTAATAAAATCTTAGTTGAGTTGAAAGTAAAAAAGTTATATTCTTTATCACTTTTAGTATTTACTATATATACGATACCAGTTATCAATAATAAAGTTGCAGTAATACTAATTGGTATCCAAATTCTAAAACGCATTCTTTTTTTCTTACGTTCCTCTCTTAGCCTTATGCGCATGCTTTGATTAGCTGCAGAAATTGGATAGGCTACATTAAAATCGGATACTATTTTTTGTATTTTATTTGTATCTGCAAGTATTTGTTGTTCTGTTGGTTGGCTTTTTGCAAACTTTACTAAGTCTGAAGTCTCCAAAATACGTTTGAATTCTGCTATTAACTCAGGTTTTACCTTAATATTCTTATCTTTTAATGTGTGTTTTAGTAAAGTAAGAATTTCATAAGTTGTTAACTCATGGGCTGAAATATCGAAGGTGTCTTCTAAGAACGAGCGTACAATATTACTCATATCTGAATAGTATGGTTTAGCACCTTGCTTAGTCCAGTTTTTACGCATTTCTAGTTTGCGTAATTTCTTAGAAGCCTTTTCAAAAGGAGTTTTGTATTTATCATCTTCGGTTAAGTTCTTTTCTTGCTTGAACTTAATGTAGAAATAAGCTATTAATCCTACTATAAACGAAAGTATAACCAATAAAATGTAATACCAATATGTAGCGAAGGAAGCTCCTTGTAAGGAAATATCCTTCATTGGATATAAGGGAGTTTTTAAAGTATCTACTTCAACCCCAAGAACATGTATGTCAATTGGAGTACTTTGAAATAATTTGCTATCGATTACTATAGGTAAAGCAGGTAAAACATAGTCGCCTTGGTCAAACTGAGTTAATTCATACTTTTTAATCAGTTCCATTAGTTCACCTGAGATAATAGTATCGGTTGGTAAAGCTTCTAAAACTTCGAAATCTCCTAAGTTAGGGGTTTCAGGAAAAGAAACTTTATCTAACGCTTTAGCGTGAACTCTTAAGGTTAAAGAAAAGCTATCCCCTATTTTAATGGAGGTAGTATCTACCTTAGTTTCAATGGCTTCTTGGCCATATATGGTTCCAATTATTGCAAAAAAGCATATATATATATATAAGTATCTATGTCTCATTGTATAGAATTATCTTGATTTAAAGTAACCTAAGAGTTTTTTAACGTAACTCTCACCAATTTCAATATCTATTGTGCCAGCTCCATAAGTGGAAAAGAGTTTCTTAAATTGCGATTCTGCTTGGAGATAATTTTCAAGGTATTTTTTTCTACGAAGCGCATCGGAGGTATTAATTAAAATCTCTTGTCCTGTTTCAGGATCAAAAACATTAATTATTCCTACATTAGGCATTTCTTTTTCTCTTTTATCAAAAACACGAATAGCTGTTAAGTCATGCTTTTTGGCTGCAATCCTAAGGGTAGATTCAAAGCTAGGTGTTAGAAAGTCGGATAGTATGAAAACTATTGCCTTTTTCTTGATCACCTTGGAGAGATATTCTAAGGCAGTTTTTACATTTGTCTTATTGCTTTTAGGCTTAAAATCGATTAGTTCACGGATGATACGCAGTACATGTGTTTTTCCCTTTTTTGGAGGAATAAATAACTCTATTTGATCAGAAAATAAAATAATACCGATTTTATCATTATTTTGTGTTGCTGAAAAAGCTAATGTAGCTGCTATTTCAGTAACAATATCGCTTTTAAAGTCTTGTGTAGAGCCAAAATCTTGTGAACCACTAATATCTACTAAAAGCATCATGGTTAATTCTCTCTCCTCTTCAAATACCTTAATATAAGGTTCATTATATCTAGCTGTTACATTCCAGTCAATTGCTCGTACATCATCTCCAAATTGATATTGCCTTACTTCAGAAAAAGTCATCCCTCTGCCTTTAAAAGAAGTGTGGTATTCTCCAGAGAAAATATGATCACTTAGTCTTTTAGTTTTTATTTCTATTTTTTTGACTTTTTTTAGTAGCTCTTTGGTATCCATAATAATGATTTATACAAAAAAATTGAACCTTAAAAACCTATTCGTTATCTAACAAATAGGTTTATTCATTTAATGTGAGGAGTTTTTAATACTAAGGTACTTCTATCTCGTTAACTATTTGATTTATAATATCTACAGTAGTTATGTTTTCAGCTTCAGCCTCATAGGTTATTCCAATACGGTGTCTTAATACATCTATTACTACAGCTCTAACATCTTCTGGAATTACATATCCTCTTCTTTTAATAAAGGCGTAAGCTTTTGCTGCTGTAGCCAAGTTTATACTTCCACGAGGAGAGGAACCAAAGCTAATTAAAGGCTTTAATTTTTCTAGCTTAAAGTCTTCAGGGAAACGAGTAGCGAAAACAATATCCAAGATATATTTTTCTATTTTCTCGTCCATGTAAACTTGTTTAACTACTTGTTGTGCCTTAAGTATTTGTTCTAGAGTTACCACAGGGTTAATTACTGCTCTTTGTCCTTGTAGGTTTTGGCGTATAATTAATCTTTCTTCTTCTAGTTTTGGATAATCAATAACCGTTTTAAGCATAAAACGGTCCATTTGAGCCTCTGGAAGAGGATAGGTTCCTTCTTGCTCTACTGGGTTTTGAGTTGCCATAACTAGGAAAGGCTGTGGTAGAGGATAGGTAGTATCTCCAATAGTTACTTGTTTCTCTTGCATAGCCTCTAAAAGAGCAGATTGTACTTTAGCAGGTGCACGGTTAATTTCATCAGCTAATACGAAATTAGCAAAAACAGGACCTTTACGAATAGAAAAATCATTCTCTTTTACGTTGTAGATCATTGTTCCAATAACATCTGCAGGTAGTAAATCTGGAGTAAACTGTATTCTACTAAAGCTACCTTTCACTGCTTTTGCAAGTGTATTAATTGCAAGTGTCTTTGCAAGACCTGGAACACCCTCTAGTAGAATGTGTCCTTGACCAATTAATCCTATAAGCAAGCGATCAATCATATGTTTTTGACCTACAATAGCTTTATTCATCTCCATACTAAGGAGATCGATGAAAGCACTTTCTCTTTCAATAAGTTCATTTAACTCGCGAATGTCATAATTTGATGCTGTTGTATCCATACCTTTTTTTTTGTTTAAATACGCTCTTTTCTAATACTTTACGCAAATTGGAAAAATATTCCGTATAAAGTTGTTAAAACATGGTTAAATATGCGATTTAGTATTTCCAATTAACGATGATTTATAGTTTTCTTTTTATTATTTTTAGGTATTAAAAATTAGAACACTGTGATTAATAAACGTCTACTTATAAAAAATATCCTAGCATACTATGATGAGAATAGCTTTTATGATAAAAAAAGGCAGTTAAATCTTCATACAGCAAATGGGAAAGCCAAATTTTTGAAGCATGTCTGTGCTCTATCTAATTCTAATACCACAAATAATGCTTACTTGTTAGTGGGGATTGAAGATAAGGAAAATTCTATAATTGGAGTAGATTTTTATGATGATAGTAAAATTCAAAATTTAATCAATGCATATTTAGAAAATCCTCCATTGATTATATATGATAATGTGTCTTTTGATTCATTAGCACAAGATAAAGTGGTAGGGTTGGTTACTATAAAACCCAAAAAAGGCAGGACTATTTTTAAAAGAAGTATTTCTATCATTGAAAAAGGTACCTATTATTACCGTATAGGAAGTACATCTGCACCCAATATGGTTCCAAAAACACTAGAGAGCAACCAAGCTATGGTCACAAGTATAGAAAGAAATTCATGGAATAGTTTACAAACGACTCTGCAAAGTGTATTAGATTTTGTAACAGTGACTCATAAAGATATCAAACCTAAATACAAGGTATTTAAAGAGCAATTTGTAATTTGTTGGGCAGGAAATAAAACTATAGTAAAAGGAACGACATTTTACTCTAGAATGGATATCTCCTTTATAAACGAACAGATTAAGCTGTTTTATTCCGATCTAGATTCAGTTACTATTTTCTATAATGAGCAAGAATTTGTTATAACAGAATATCTGAATTTGGGATTGAATGATAAAACTAGTTTTTATCCTTTTATGGAAGTAGCTATTAAGTTTTTTGATAATGGGACCTATACTTTAAATCATACCTTACTTTTTAATGGACCTACTTATAATGTTAATATCCTAAATCATATCTACCAAAGTTCTTTAAAAATTATAAGTAAGGTAATGGATAATAAGGAATTGAGTTCTAAAGAAAATAAGGCTTTATATAAATTGAATTCTAATCTTATGTTGTGCTATTTAAATGGTATTGAAGATGCTAGAAATCAACTTCTTATTATGAAAGATTATTTTAAAGCACATCCTGATCCTACTTTTTTTAAAGGCTTTAAAGAAGTAATGCGTATTTTGCGAAAACTAAAATATGAAAAAGAAGTTTAAAATGGGTAGGACCTTAGTTATAGGAGATATTCATGGCGGGTATGAAGGTTTGTTCCAAGTCATGCAAAGAGCAGAAGTAAATCACAGTGATAATCTAATTTTTTTAGGCGATTATGTTGATGGATGGAGTGATTCACCTAAAGTAATTGAATATTTATTAGAGTTACAGACTTCTAATAACTGTATTTTCTTGAAGGGTAATCACGAAAGTTTATTTTTAGATTATTTACAAAGTGGCAAAAAAAACCTTCTATGGGAGAGCCACGGTGGATTATCTACATTAAATAGTTATGCCAATATGAGTAAGAATATTTTGAAAAGACATACGGATTTTTTAAGCAATCTAAAACATTACCATATCGATGAGCAGAATCGCTTATTTGTGCATGCAGGTTTTACTAATCTAAGAGGTGTACAAGCTGAATTTTTTAAAGAGTATTTACTTTGGGATAGAACCTTATGGGAGATGGTTGTCTGTATGGATTCTTCTATGGATACAGGCAGTGAGATGTATCCTAGTAGATTAAAGCATTATAAAGAAATTTATATTGGACATACTCCTGTGAGTAATCTAGGATTTAGTACACCTACTAATTTTGCTAATGTATGGAACATCGATACAGGAGCTGCATATAAGGGGTGTGTTTCAATTTTAGATGTAAATACCAAAGAGTATTGGCAGAGCGCTTCTTTAGCTGATTTATATCCAAATGAAACAGGTAGGAATTAGCTTTACAAGAGAATTTATTATCTTTACAAAAAAATAAAAAAAATGAAAAAAATTGTTTTAGCATTACTTTTAGTAGGTTGTTCTTTTAGTGCTTCTGCTCAAGCATTGAATGAAGTAAAGATAAATGTTCTTAATGCAATTATTTTGGGAGAAGTAGCAGTAGGATATGAGCACTTCATTGACCACAATCAAAGTATAGGTGCAGATTTTGTTATTAATGATCGTTTTTCGTATCATTCTGAGAGAGATAGTAAAGATCAAAAATTTAAAACCAGTAGTCTTGCACTGAATTATAATTATTACTTCGGAGGTAAGTCTGGAGTAAATGGAAGTGGTTACGTTATAACGCCATTTTTAAAGTATCGCTTTGGTAGTTTTAAGGAAAATAATTACGATGCAACTCTAGAACATAATGTTCGTGTTAAAACGGATATGGATAGTTTTATCTTCGGTATAGGTTTAGGTTATAAATGGGCACTAGGAGATTCTTTTACTATTAATCCATTCGCTAATATTGCACGTAATTTTAGTTCACAGGTTAATGATCGTTTTTCGGCAATTGAAGTTAACGCAGGAGTTAATATTGGTTACCGCTTTTAAATAGAATTAAATTCTTTTGAATCAGTCAAAATAAAAAAGAGTTCCAAAAGTGGAACTCTTTTTTTATTTTACGTACTTCTGATCTGCCTTTAATACGGTATGACAAGACTTACATGTTCTTAAATCCTCATTACTATAGAAGTATTCAAAATGTTTTAGAAAGTCTGTTTCTATATTATTTAAAGAAAAATATACTTCATAGAGTTTTTCATTACACTTCTCGCAGTACCAGATTAAACCGTCCTTAGCAGTAGATTGTTTTCTTTTGTGTTCTACCACAAGGCCTACAGAATCTTTTGTTCGAATAGGTAAATGCGGTACTTTTGCTGGCAAGAGAAACATATCTCCTGCTTGCAGAGTAATTCTTTCTCTTTTACCATTTTGTTGTATGTCAATATAAATGGTTCCTTCTAATTGAAAGAAAAACTCTTCCGATTCATTATAATGAAAATCTTTTCTTGCATTAGGTCCGCCAACAACCATTATAATATAATCTTCCGAGAGTGGATAAATATTTTTGTTACCTACAGGAGGTTGTAATAAGTGTTTATTTTCTTCTACCCACTTATAGATATTAAATGCTGGTTTAATTGTCATGTTTTTGTTAATTACTTCTTGTTAACCAGGATTGAGGATTGTCAATATCTGTGTTGTGTGTTAATAAGAATTTTAAAATAGTTTTACCAGAACTATTGGTGTTAATTGTACCAATCTCTTGTTTTAAGTTTACTTTTTGTCCAGGATTCACCCAAACTTCACTTAAATTTTGGTATACAGTAATATAATCTCCATGTTGAATTAAGACTGCTTTGTTTCCTCCAGAAAGTACTTGTACTTGTAGTACTTCTCCTTGGAATACAGTGCGTGCTTTAGCTCCAGATTCGGTAGATATCTCTACACCGCTATTGTGAATAGTTAAATGTCTCTGAGTATGATGTGGTTGGTCTCCGTACCCTAAAGATATATATCCTTTCTCAACAGGCCACGGTAACTTGCCTTTATTAGCTCTAAAATTACTAGCCTCTAATTTACCTTCAGGAGTTAATTCAAAAGTAGCCTTAGATGTAGAAGGGGATGTTTTAGTTGTTCCAGCAGCCTCTCTAGCTTTTTTATTAGCTAAAGCAATGGCATCTTGAATGAGCTTTTTAATCTGCCTATCTATTTGATCTGTTTCTTTTTGTTTGGCAATAATCTGAGCATTATATGTTTTTTGATCCTTTTTTACTAAAGCTATCAATTCATTTTGTTTACCTAAATCTGCCTCTAATGCTTTTTGACTTTTTTGTTGTTCCGCTAAAAGAGCTCTTTGTTTTACTTTTTGTTGTTCTAAGGCTTCAATGGCAAGATCTAGAACTTTTGTTTTTTCTTGAAGTTCTTTGGCCTGTTCATTACGGTACTGTGCATATTGTTTTAAGTATTGTACTCTTTTATATGCTTGAAGGATATTGTCTGATGATAGAATATGCATCAGTTTACTTTGATTAGACTTGCTTTTATAACTCTTAAGTATTACCTCTGCATAGTCTTGTTTTAAAACCTTAATCTCTTTTTCTAGCTCTGTTATCTGGGCTTGTTTTTGATTAATATCCTTATTAGTGGCCTGAATCTGCTGTTGCACATTCTTAATAAGGTCCTTATTAAGGTTTATTTTACGATTGTACTCTTGAATCTCGGAAAGAATATTTCTCTCTTTGGTTTTCTCAACTTGTAAAAGTTTTTGAACCGATTTTATCTCCACTAGAATCTGTTGCTTCTTGCGCTCAAGCTGAGCTTGTGTCTGCTGAGCAAAGGCATTAAGAGTGCATAGAGTAAATAATAGAATAATATAAATAGATCTCATGGAAAAGACTTAATTTAAAGTTATACGCGTATAGCCTTTAGGAACTTTATAATGTAAATTTATTTGTTCGTTAAAAGAAACTTTATCATAGCGAATGTCCAAATTTATGACTTTTTCTTGTTGTGCTAGTATATTAATTTGATTTGGAGTAGTATATTTTCCAATCTTTTTATAGGAATCGTAACTTATAACAATATTACGATCATTTTCGTGCTCTACTATTTCTTCTTTTTTAAGTAAAGAATTCTTATCTTCAAAGTAATAGGTAGAGGAAATAGAAGATTGTTCTAAGGAGGATAATTTATGTAGTCCTTGATCTACACTAGATTTAAGGTCTTTTGTTTGTATGTAACTATCTAAAACTTGCCCTAGGAAGATATTTTGTAAACGGTTAAAGTTTACCTCTGCACCTAACCATTGACTTAAAATAGAAAAATCCCCATCAAAATAGACTTTATTTATTTTGTCATAATATTGCACTTTATCTGGATTAATAAGAGCTTTTGCTACAGGAAATCCTAGGAATCGAATATCTAAAAGAATACTTTGATCTTTTTGGATTGTGATGTCTAAGGCAAATCGTTGCGTTTTGCCTCCTACTTGTTGATAAGTGGATGAGCTTCTAATAATGCATGTTTCAAAAGATTGTGCATTTTTAGAGTGTTCGTTTAAAACTTTTAGAGCAGTTTTATTATGCGTGGCATTTTTTTCAGAAATATCATAGATAGAAGCGTCTTTTTTACACCCCACAACAAGTGCTAAGCATAAGATCAAAAAGAATATTTTGTTTTTTATTACCTCCATTGAATTTCATTTATTTAATTAATAAAGCAAAAAAAAATCCGTTTCAAAAGTTTTTAAAACGGATTTGCATTTTATTACTTCAGTGTGCTGTAGTCTCCAATACTTATATCGGAGTGTTGTGCATTATAAGTGACGTGATTTCCGATCATTGCATTATCTAACTGAGCATTAGACAAGGTTGAGTTAGTTTGGATTAAACTATTTTTAATTGTACAGTTTTCTACAGTAGTATTGTCTCCTAAGGATACATTTGGACCAATAGTTGAATCTATTAATACAACGTTATCCCCTATATAACACGGAGGTATGATAGTACTATTTTCTATGCGGATATTTTCAGATATATAGTTTTTGTTTTCCTGTTCTAAAAACTCTAACATCTTATTGTTTGTATCTACCGTAGCATCTTTATTACCACAATCCATCCAATGGTCGACTTTTCCAGGAGCAAAAACTTTACCTTTAAGCTTCATGTTTTCTAAAGCATCTGTTAGTTGGTATTCGCCTCCTTTTACAATATTATTATCTAAAAGATATTCTAACTCTTTTCTTAATTCTTCTCCGCTTTTAAAATAATATATTCCAATAATAGCTAAATCAGATACGAACTCTTTTGGTTTTTCTACAAAATCAATGATACGATTGTTATCATCTAGTTGTACAACTCCAAAAGCACTAGGATCTTGTACTTGTTGAACCCATATAACACTATCTGCTTGTTTGTCTAAGTGAAAATCAGCTCTAAATAAAGTATCGGCATATGCTACTACAATAGGTCCTAGCATGGCTTGTTTAGCACAAAGAATTGCGTGAGCGGTACCCAGTGCTTCGTTTTGATAGCAAATAGTAGCTTTAGCTCCTAGATCATTAGCTACTTTTATTAAGTCTTGCTCTACTTGTTTTCCAAAACTTTCATGAATAATAAAAGCAATTTCGTCAATAGGGTCATTTAAAACTTTAGCAATGTCTTGCACTAAGTGATGTACAATTGGTTTTCCTGCAACAGGTATTAATGGTTTAGGAACCGTTAAGGTATGAGGTCTTAATCTTGAGCCTCTACCGGCCATTGGTACTATAATTTTCATTTTAATTTCTTTTTATTTATTATTTCAAACCCGTGCTTCCAAATCCACTTTGCCCTCTTTGGGTATCGGATAATTCATCTACTGGTGTCCATGTGGTCTGCTGATAAGTTGCAATAACCATCTGAGCAATTCTCTCTCCATTTTCTACAACAAATGTATCGTTGGATAAATTAACAAGAATCACGCCAATCTCACCTCGATAGTCTGCATCTATTGTTCCTGGCGAATTTAAAAGAGTGATCCCATGTTTTGCTGCAAGGCCGCTACGCGGTCTAATTTGAGCTTCATACCCTTTAGGTAACTCTATATATAATCCAGTAGGAATTATAGCTCTTTGCAAAGGAGCTAGTGTAACTCCTTGTTCAAGATTAGCTCTTAAATCCATCCCTGCTGATTCAGGTGTCTGATAACTAGGTAATGGATGTTGTGATTTATTGATAATTTTTATAGGGGTCATAATTTGAAATTAAATATCAAACAAATATAAAAAAGATATCAGGAATTACCCAAACTAATAGATGTAGTTGTCTTAATTATAGTGCTTTTTTATAATCAATTACTACTTTAACTTTTATTACTAGAAGAGTTTGTACTTTTGTTTTGTTAATTTTAAGGCATGAGCAATAAACAGTTAAAATGGTTTTCTTTAGATGTTGTTCTTAATCGAGTACAAGAAATTTTTGATTCTTCTATTTCGGGCAATTCTTTCTGGTTAAAAGTAGAGATTGCTCAACTTAAGAAAGATCGTAGAGGTCATTATTACTTAGAACTTGTAGAGAATAAAAATGGTTTTACTTTAGCTAAAGCCAGAGGGACAATATGGAGAACTACAGCCTTTGAGATTGAAAGTAATCTTGGAGAAAAGAAAGATCATATTTTAAAGGAAGGGGCAGAAATTTTATGTTTTGCACAAATTATATTTAGCCCTGTTTATGGATTGTCAATAAATATTTTAGATATAGATTTGAGCTTTTCTTTAGGCGAGGTTGAACGTAAGAAACAACAAGCGCTTATGTCTCTTCAAGAAAAAGGATTGTTAGACCTTAACAAGCAGGTTCCCTTAGTTAGTGTTATACAGAATATAGCAGTTATTGCTGCAGTCAATACTGCGGGATATATGGACTTCATACAACAATTAAAAGCTAATGAGTATGGTTTTGTATTTACTGTAGATAGTTATGATGCCAAAGTTCAAGGGGATCAGGCGCATATTGGTATAATGAATCAGCTGCGCGAGATTCAACATAAGTCATATGATGTGGTTGTAATCCTACGTGGGGGAGGAGCAGCAATGGATTTAGATGTTTTTAATAATCTTGCTTTAGCAAGTAGTATTGCTAGTTATACTTTACCTATATTTACAGCAATAGGACATCAAACCGATACGAGTGTAGTGGATTTTGTTGCTAATACTTCTTTTAAAACACCGAGTGCGGCCGGGGCATTTATCGTCGATCGTGCTTTTAATTTTTGGATTACCCAGAAAGAAATGTTTTTTAAGATTAAAGAACTTGTAGCTTTGTTATTGGAGCAAGGAAGTGCTGAATTAAGTCAAAATATTTTAGAAGTTAAAAATCAAAGTAATTGGATTATTAGACAAAAAGGCTCTCAATTAGATACAAAAGCTAGTACTTTGGCACTACTGGTTAAAGATCCAATTAATGCACAAAATACTACCTTGTATAAGAATACCACTATGCTTAAAACTTTAGTTAAGAGTGTAAGCTTTGAAAAGCTACAAGACTTAGCTAATCGTGCTTCTAGTGTAAGACTTTTATCTAGTAATTTACATAGTGCAAGTAAGTATCAATTAAGTAATCAACAGGAATTACTAGTAATTTACTTATCCTCTATGCTCAAAAAAGAAAATGCAGTACAAAAACAAAGATTAGATGTTTTACAGGCCTATAATATTGAAGGTATACTAAGGAAGGGATTTGCTATTGTTAGGGTAAATGATACGGTGATAAACCAACATACGCTTTTAGAGCCGCTAGACGTTTTACAAATACAACTATTAAATAAAGCTTATTTGATTACTATTAAAGATATTAAAGAAACACAATTATGGAACAGCTTACTTACCAAAGCGCCTCACAAGAATTAGAGCAGATACTTTTAGACTTAAAGAATGATAAAGTAACAATTGATGAGCTAGCCACCAAGGTGGAGCGTGCTTCGGAATTGATTACATTTTGTAAAACAAAGTTATTAGATACTCAAGGTAAGGTCGAACAAATAATCGATAAATTAGATATGTAATAAACAAAGCTATCCTTGATAGGATAGCTTTGTCTTAAAGTTGGTTTTGGTTGGATGGATTGTTTTGGGTATACGACCGAACATCATCAGAAGAGGGTAGTTCGAAAATTTCTAGATCAAAGAAATGAACCGATGCCAGTACGTGATCAAAAATATCTGCCATTACATTTTCATAAAATAACCAAAGAGTACTATTAGTGAACATGTATAGTTCCAAAGGCAGTCCGTGTGGGGTAGGCTGTAGGTGACGTACCATAATGAAATATTCTTTGTGAATATTTGGATTCTGCTGAACATATCTTAGTACATAGGCTCTGAATAAGCCTATATTGGTGATTTTTCTACCATTAACAGGCATACTTTGATCCGCATTGGTCTCTAAGTTATAGTCTTCAATTTCTTTTTGCCTTTCTTCAATAAATGGTTTAAGTAATTGAATTTTCTTTAATTGTTCTATTTCGTGTTCTTCCAAAAAACGAATGGAAGCCATTTTTATATTAATACTTCTTTTTATTCTCCTACCCCCAGAATTCTGCATCCCTCTATAATTTTTAAAAGAATCACTGATCAGTAAATAAGTAGGGATGGTGGTAATAGTCTTATCAAAATTTTGTACTTTGACCGTACTTAGATTAATTTCCAATACAGTTCCATCTGCACCAAACTTGGACATCTCAATCCAATCGCCCACTCTGACCATATCGTTGGTTGAAACTTGTATGCTTGCAACAAACCCCATGATGGTATCCTTAAAAACTAACATTAATATTGCTGAAGCAGCCCCAATTGAAGTGAAGAAAATACCTAGGTCTCGTCCCGTTATACTAGAGACAATTATAATGGCAGAGAAAGAGTAGACTATAATAGTGGCTACTTGAGAGTAACTATCTATGGGTTTATCTGCTAGTGATGGGTTTATTTTTGCATAATCTCTAACGCTTCTAATTATAGATCTCAACATTGCTGCGATACCCACAATGAAAAAGATATTTGTTATGACAATAGTTGCGTGAACTAGACTAGGAAATCCTGTGAAAATGATTGGAAAAAGAATTCTTCCTAAGGTAATTGGTATTAAGTGAGTAAGATTATCTAATACTTTATTTTTAACTAAAATATCATCAAATTTTGTTTTTGACTTCACCGTAAAACTCTTTACTATACTTATAAAAATATTTTTTAGAATATAGTCCAGTATTAGCATTGCTCCAATAAATACTATAAGTAAAATAATGGTAGTAACAAAATGTGTTTCATACTTAGGGAGTTGCAAAAACGATAGTTTTTCAAAAAACCAATAGTAGATTTTATTGAATTTAGAAGGGTCTACTAATTCGTTTATTTGTGAACTGGAAAGTAAAAAAGTACTCATGTAATGCATAATGCTGGGATAAAATATGTTTAATAGTAATTGTCCAAATATTTAAAAGCCATAGGAGCTTATTATGTCTTAGTAGGACATACTATGGGGTAAATCTTGCTATATAGCTTAAGATAAAATCAAGAGTATTAAATGCTCTCTAACATTTGATTAATTTTATCTAAATTAGGTGTAAGAATAACTTCTATTCTTCTATTTTTAGCCTTGCCTTCAATTAAGGAGTTATCGGCTACAGGGGCATATTGACTTCTTGCTGCCGCTGTAATATTTTTCTTTTCAATTAGTGAGTTGCTTGTAATTATCTCAACAATAGATAAGGCTCTTTTAGCTGATAAATCCCAGTTATTTTTGACACCTTCTCCTAGGGTACCTGAAATTTTGTCATTATCAGTGTGTCCTTCAATAACAACGGTAATATCTGGATTTTGTGCTAATACTTTGCTTAATTCCTCGATGGCTTTTGAGCCCTGGCTATTTACAGTCCAGCTACCAGACTCAAACAAAAGCTTATTCTCCATTGAAACATACACTCGACCATGTTTTTGTTCTATAGTAAGACCTCTTCCTTGAAAATCATTTAGGGCATTAGATAGGTTTTCGCGAAGTAATTTCATTTGTAGTTCATTTTGAGACATAATAGTCTCTAAATCTTCTACTCGTTGAGACTTCTGTTCTAATTCACTTTTAGCTTTCGCTAATCTGGCAGCTTCTTCAGAAAGGGATTCTTCACTGTATTTTTCTAAGTTATTATAAGATAGCTCAAGGTCTTTTAGTTTATTTTGAGCTGCAGCTATTTCCCCTGTAAGATTGCTTCTTTCTTGTTGTAATTCTTTTAGCTGTAAAGCCAGATCTTTTTTAATTTTTTCTAAGTCAGTATTCGAACTATTTAAAATGGCAAGTTCTTGGTCTAGCTTTTGGTTCTCTAGTTGGGCTTCTTTTAGTTGTTGATCTAAATCAGTGTATAACTTACGGGTAACGCAAGATGAAAGTAAACCTAATAGTACAAGACCAATAATAGTGTGTTTAATTTTCATAATAAATTAATTTTAAGCTTTAATTTGCACTAAGATAGGACAATGATCTGAATGCATAGCAGTTGGAAGAATACTAGCATGGGTGATACGATCCTGTAATGGTTCTGCTACCATATTGTAATCAATTCTCCATCCTTTATTGTTGTTTCTTGCATTTGCTCTATAGGTCCACCAACTATATTGATGAGGTTCTTTATTAAACATACGGAAACTATCAATAAAACCATGTTGTATAAATTTATCTAACCATGCTCTTTCCTCAGGTAAAAAACCAGAAACTTTTGCATTTCTTACAGGATCATGTATATCAATTGCCTGATGACAGATATTGTAATCTCCACAGATAATTAGATTAGGAATCTCTTGCTTTAAGTTGGTAATATAATCAAAGAAATCATCCATATATTTATATTTGAAATCTAGACGATTAATATTACTAGCTGAAGGTAAATATAAAGACATAACTGAAAAAGTATCGAAATCTACTCTTAAGTTTCTTCCTTCAAAGTCCATGTACTCAATACCTGTTCCATATACTACGTTTGTTGGTTCTTGTTTACAAAATATTGCAACTCCACTGTACCCTGGTTTGTTTGCGCTGTAATAATATTGATAAGGATAACCAGCCTGAGAGATTAAATCCGTTGGTATTTGATCTTGTTTTGCTTTGATTTCTTGAAGGCAAATTATATCAGCATCTTCCTCTTGTAACCATTCTAGCAAACCTTTTTTAATTGCTGCTCTAACTCCATTTACATTGTACGAGATAATTTTCATCTTTATGATATGTTTTGTTGATTGTTCAAAAATATAAAAAATATAAGGGATAATTTATTATGTTAAGGAGCTTTTAAGACATTATTTGATTTGTTTTGAATAGTTTGTATAAAAGGGAAGTTTACTCAAATTAAAAGTAAAGATTCTAGCTAAAGTTTTTAGTATATTTGTGGTACTTAATTTTAATATGAATGGGATTAGTATCGGCTAAAGAAGTGGCAAAAGCAATAAATTTAGATAAGTACGGTTTTCTAGGTACTTTTTCTGGATGGATGTTGATGAAGGCGTTGAAAATAAGCACTTTAAATAAAATATATGATCGAAATAGACACTTAGATGAGCTTGAATTTCTAGATGCTATTTTAAAAGAGTTCCAAATTGAATTCGAAATTGACCCAGAAGAGTTAAAGCGATTACCCAAGAATGGTCCTTATATTACTATATCAAATCATCCTTTGGGAGGAATTGATGGTATTTTGCTTTTAAAATTAATGTTAGAGCACGATCCGGAGTTCAAAATTATTGCTAATTTCTTATTACATCGTATAGAGCCACTAAAGCCTTATATAATGCCTGTGAACCCTTTTGAAGGGAGCAAAGATTTAAAATCAAGTGTAATAGGACTTAAAGATACATTAAGGCATTTAAGTGATGGCAAACCATTAGGGATTTTCCCTGCTGGTGAGGTTTCCACTTATAAAGATGATGAGTTAATTGTAGATAAACCTTGGGAAGAAGGTGCAATTAAGCTTATAAAGAAAGCTAATGTGCCAGTTATTCCAATTTATTTCCATGCACAAAATAGTAAACTATTCTATTTTCTCTCCCAGATAAATCCAACTTTGCGTACAGCTAAATTACCCTCTGAGTTACTTACGCAGAAAAATAGGGTGATTAAGATACGTATTGGTAGGCCAATTTCAATAGAGGAACAAAATGATCATGGTGATCTAGATGATTACGGTAAATTTTTACGCTTTAAGACTTATCTATTATCTAAAACTTATAAAGGTGATCAAAAGGGATGGATAAAAGTACCTTCTTTTAATTTTAAGTTCCCAAAAGCTGTAAAAGATATTGCTGAAGCTAGTGAGGCAGATTTAATTCTTAAGGAGGTAGATGCTTTGAGAGATTCTAATTCTAGATTACTAGTGAGTAAGAATTATGAAATTTTCTTATGTACAGCAGATAAGATACCAACAGTAATGCGAGAAATAGGACGCTTGCGTGAAATAACCTTTAGAGAGGTTGGAGAAGGGACAAATAATTCCTTAGACTTAGATCGTTACGATGACTATTATCACCATATGTTTTTATGGGATAGCCAGACCCAGAAAATATGTGGGGCATATCGTATGGGGTTAGGATCAGAAATTTATAAACAACATGGTATTAATGGTTTTTATTTAAATGAACTGTTTCGCTTTGAGTCAGAATTGTATCCAATGTTATCAGAATCCATTGAAATGGGACGTGCCTTTATTATTAAGGAGTATCAACAAAAGCCAATGCCTTTGTTTTTACTTTGGAAAGGAATTGTGCATACCACTTTGCGATACCCTGAGCACAAATATTTAATAGGAGGGGTAAGTATAAGTAATCAATTCTCTGAGTTTTCAAAGTCGCTAATGATTGAATTTATGCGTTCTCACTATTTTGATCCTTATATTGCTCAGTATGTGACTCCAAAAATGGCATATAAGGTTAATTTGAAGCATAATGAAAAGGATTTGATTTTCAGTGAAACAGAATCAGATTTAAATAAGTTTGATAAAATTATAGAAGACATTGAACCAGGAAAGTTACGCGTTCCTGTATTAATAAAGAAGTATATTAAGCAAAATGCTAAGGTTATAGCTTTTAATGTGGATCCACTATTTAATAATGCTATTGATGGGCTTATGTACATTAAAATTTCTGATATTCCTGATAGTACTGTAAAACCTGTATTAGAGGAATTTGAAGCAGAACTTGAAAGACAAAGTAAAGAAAAGCTTATTAAGTGTCAAACTTAGAAATACAGCCACAGTATTATAGGGTGTAGAATTAGTTTAGGATACTAATAGTAGATTTCAATTTTAGATTGCCTTAAAAACTAGACATACCCCAAAGAGTTAGACACGCTTTTTGGGGTATTTTTGTATCTGCCACGCAGTAAAAAAAGATTATTAATGCAAATTGTGTATTGCAAATATAATCTACAAGTAAAACTGCTGTTAATTCCATAGAGTAGAATAATAAATATTTTGCCAGAATAAGTTTTGACAAATATAGGGTCCACAAGGTTTATAAGTACCCACTGGAGGTCACTTGCAATAAAAACAGAGAATCCTTAGTACTTTAAACACAATGAGCCTGGTATCTCACCGGGCTCATTGTGTTTAAAACATTCAATAATTTAGACTAAATTTTTGTAGATTCGAATTCGAATCCCTTCTTTTATAGATTATTGGCTTTTATTTTGTTTATAATTACTTGTGCTAAATCTATTTTACTTTCTATTGTCCAACCCGCTATATGTGGAGAAAGTAATACCTTAGGACTCTGTAAGAGGTACTGTAATGGTTCAGGTAAGTCTTTATCATTAAACATGTTTTCAAAAGAAGACTTCTCGTATTCAAGAACATCGAGTCCTGCTCCTAATACTTTACCATTATTTATTGCTTTTACTAAGTCTTGAGTATTAACAGATTTTCCTCTGGCTGTATTAATAAACCATACCGGTTTTTTTAATGCATTAAAAAAGCCTTCATCTATTAGGTGAAGAGTCTCTGGTGTTTGTGGTGTATGCAAGCTAATGATGTCTGCATTTTCTAGTAATTCTTCTTTGGTTACTTGTTGTGCGTATGAGTCTTTTGACTTTGGTTCAATATCGTAATATATTACTTTACAATCAAAACCTTGTAATCTTTGCGCGAAAGCTTTACCCATATGTCCATAACCAATAATACCAACTGTTTTATTGCGTATTTCAAACCCTCTATTATCTTCTCTAATCCATTTGCCCTGTCTAACTTGTTGATCAACTAATTTTAGTTTATTCATCAAGTTCAACAACATTCCCATAGCATGTTCAGCTACAGCGGCTCTATTTCCTTCGGGTGCATTTACCAGGGTGATACCTCTAGATGTAGCATATTGTACATCTATATTTTCTAGACCAGCTCCAACTCTTGCAATAAATTTTAAGTTAGTAGCCTTTTCTAAAAAATTTCTATCTATCGAGAATCTACTTCGAATAACAATACCATGGTATTGGGAGATAATCTCGGCTATAGATTCCTTTGAATCTTCATATTTTGTATGGTTTTCATATCCTATATTATTTAACTCCTGTATTAATATGGGATGATTAGAATCAATATGTAGTATTTTTTTAGCCATAAGACTTTATTTTACAAGGATTTTTTTAATAGGTAAGCATCAAAAACCTAAAATATATTTAGCAATCGAAAAGTAAATTAATATACCGAAGATATCATTACTAGTAGTAATAAACGGACCAGTTGCTAATGCTGGGTCAATGCCATATTTATTTAATAATATTGGTACAAAAGTTCCAATTAAACTTGCTATAATAATAACACTAATTAAGGAAATGGAAACTGTTATACCTATAATGTAATCTACCCCTAATAGGAAGTGACTTCCTACCATCATCAAGATTGCTAAGAAAAAACCATTTAATAAACTCAAAGAAACTTCTTTTGCTAATCGAGACCAAATAGAGCCTGAGATTGTATTGTTGGCTAAACCTTGGACTATAATTGCAGAAGATTGAACACCAACATTACCTGCCATAGCGGCAATTAAGGGAGTGAAAAAGAATAACACACCATAATCTAACATAGCATCTTCGAAACTTCTAGCTACATTAACAGCTATAAACCCACCAATCATTGCAAGAATAAGCCAAGGTAGTCTAGCTCTTGTTAGATCTAATATACCATCATCGGCTTCTACGTCTTTGGAAATACCTGCTGCAAGTTGGTAGTCTTTATCGGCTTCTTCTTTTATAACGTCGACAATATCATCAATTGTAATACGACCTACTAATCTGCCCATTTCGTCAACTACAGGTATAGCCTCCAGGTCATATTTTTGCATGATTCTAGCTACTTCAACATCTTTTGTGTCTAACTTTACGTAGTCTACTGATGGAATATATACCTCGCTTATGTTAGTTTTTGTTGAAGTTGTAAGTAAGTCTTTTAAAGATAAACGACCTTTAAGTTTTCCAAAATCATCTAAAACATAGATTGAATGCACTCTGGTTACATTTTCAGCTTGTTTGCGCATTTCTTTAACGCAGGTTAAAACAGTCCAGTTTTCATTAACCGATACATACTCTTTTGCCATAAGACCACCGGCAGTATCCTCGTCGTAACGAAGTAGATCTACAATGTCTCTGGCGTGCTCTAAATCTTCTAACTCCGAAAGTACCTCTTCTTTTTTATCTCTGGGTAGTTCCGATATAATATCTGCGGCATCATCGGTATCTAATTCATCTAATTCTTCTGCTATTTCTTTCGGAGAAAGGGCTTTTAAAATCTTTTCCCTAACGTTTTCATCTAGTTCAAGAAGAATCTCGGCTGTTACTTCACTATCGAGTAAATTGAATATGTACAATGCTTGCTCGTAGCTAAGGTCATTCATTATTTCGGCTATATCCGCATAGTGAACGTCTTTTAAGCTTCGAAGTAGCTCTTTATTATTTTTTTCAGCAATTAAATCTTCAAGAATTTGAATAGATTCTTTACTGATCTTGAACTCCATTATTTTGTATTTTTAAGGTTATTTGGATAAAATCTTCATAACTTAATTGCTCTGGACGTAAATTGAAGATTTCATGAGCTTTAATTTCCTCGCTCAAGTTGTAACTTTTTAAGCTATTTCTAAGAGTTTTTCTCCTTTGATTAAAAGAGGTTTTTACCACTTGAAAGAATAATTTTTCATCACAAGCAAGACTGAAATTCTCTTTTCTAATCATTCGCATTACCCCAGATTTAACTTTAGGCGGAGGGTTAAATACATGTTCAGAAACAGTGAATAGATATTCAACATCATAAAAAGCTTGACATAAAACAGATAGAATTCCATAAGCTTTACTTCCTTTCTTTTCACAGATTCGTTCAGCTACTTCTTTTTGAAACATACCTGAAAACTCACAGACATATTGTCTAAGTTCTAATGCTCTAAAAACAATTTGTGTAGATATATTATAAGGGAAGTTCCCTATGATAGCAAATTGCTCTTTATTAAATTCTGTAGAGATATCAAATTTTAAAAAATCTTTTGAGAAGATGTGATCCTGTAGTTTAGCGTAATGTTTTTCTAAATATTCTACAGATTCTGTATCGATTTCTACTACAAAGGTTTCAGTGGGTTTGTCTAAAATGTATTTAGTTAAAACTCCCATTCCTGGACCAATTTCTAAAACCTTATTATAACCCTTAAGCGTTAGAGTGTCTGCAATGCGTTTAGCTACATTTTCATCGGTTAAGAAGTGTTGTCCTAAATGCTTTTTTGCTCTTACTTTATCCATAAGTATATCTATTAATATTCTCTGATTAGTTCTAATTCTGTTTTAAAGGAAAGCATTAGTTCTCCGAATAAAGATTGAGATTGGTTTTCAAATTCCTGCGCGTCTTGGTTATAATATTGCTGTAACAACTCCATAGAAGGTGTTTCAAACTGAAGAGAATAGGTAGTTCCTCCCATTTCCTCTTCTACTAAAACTTTTACCATTCTAGCTTTGGTGAATTTTTTTGTGTCTAACATTGCTGGTATATAGGTTTCTTGGGCCCAATTTAACCAAGCTTCATGTACACTTTCATGAATATTCACTGTTATGTTATATATAATCATATTGCGATTTTTTTAAAGTTAACTAGATTCTACTAAAGAAAAAAGCACCAAATGAATTATTTCGGATTTGGTGCTTTTTAGATATGATTTTAGGATGTTTAGTCGATGATATCAAATCCTGTGTATGGGCGTAAAGCCTCTGGAATTACTATTCCTTCACTTGTTTGATAATTTTCTAAAATACCTGCTAATACTCTTGGTAAAGCTAATGAACTTCCGTTCAAAGTGTGTGCTAATTGATTTTTTCCTTCTTTATCTTTAAAACGTAATTTTAAACGATTTGATTGGAATGTTTCAAAGTTGGAAACTGAACTTATCTCTAACCATCTATCTTGGGCAGTTGAGAATACTTCGAAGTCATAAGTAAGAGCTGAAGTGAATCCCATATCTCCTCCACAAAGGCGTAGGATTCTATATGGTAACTTTAACTCCTCTAATATTCCTTTTATGTGTTCTACCATTGTATCTAAAGCAGCATAAGAATTTTCAGGACGTTCTACTCTTACAATTTCTACTTTATCAAATTGATGTAGACGGTTTAATCCTCTAACATGCGCACCATAAGAACCAGCTTCTCTTCTAAAACAAGGAGTATATGCTGTACACATTACTGGTAATTCACTTTCCTGTAAGATAACATCACGGAAAAGGTTAGTTACGGGTACCTCTGCCGTAGGAATTAAATATAAATCATCTACAGTAGAGTGATACATTTGCCCTTCTTTATCTGGTAATTGCCCTGTTCCAATTCCTGAAGCTTCGTTAATTAAGTGGGGAACTTGATATTCTTTATAACCAGCTTGTATATTTTTATCTAAAAAGTAGTTAATTAAAGCTCTTTGTAATCTAGCTCCTTTATTTTTATATACTGGAAACCCTGCTCCAGTTATTTTATTGCCTAATTCAAAGTCAATGATATCATATTTTTTGGCAAGCTCCCAGTGAGGTTGTGCACCTTGATGTAATGTAGGTATTTCTCCCCATTGATGAATATTAATATTGTCATCGGCATCTTTACCTGCTGGAACAATATCCGCAGGAGTATTAGGTAATGTATATAGTTTTTCGGTCAAATTCTTTGTGATTTGGCCTAAATCTTCATTTAATTGTTTTGCTTTTTCACGAAGATTAGAAGAAGTTTCTTTTATTAATTCAGCTTGTTCCTTCTCTCCTTTTTTCATCAATTCTCCAATACTTTTGGATAGCTTGTTGGATTCTGCTAAAACATTATCTAACTCAACTTGTGTGCTTCGTCTTTGTTCGTCTAGATCCAGCACTTCCTTTAGCAAATCGGCAACATCAAGATTTCTTTTAGCCAATGCTTTGACTACTTGTTCTTGATTCTCTCTAATAAAAGCTATCTGTAACATATTTTATAAAAAATTAATTATTAGAGCAAAGTTAGAAAATAGTTTTCTATTTTGAGAGATTTTATTCTTTAGGTTTTATTTTTTGTAAGATTAGAGCTTTGGAAGTCAATAAAAGGGTTAATGCCTTGACTGTATATCTTTTGTTTTGTATGTCTTAAAAGATAAAGATTCTTTAAAATAACAATGTTCCTTGAAAAAAATAGGAAATACTAAAAGTAATGCTTTATTTTTGTCAGCATTAGAAAAAGAACGTAATCAACAATAATGGATATACTTATTAAATTATCTCAATTTATATTGAGCTTGTCCCTACTAATTATTTTACATGAGTTAGGGCATTTTATACCTGCCAAGATTTTTAAGACTAGAGTAGAGAAGTTCTATTTATTCTTTGACATAAAATTTTCTTTGTTTAAAAAGAAAATAGGAGATACTGTTTACGGAATTGGTTGGCTTCCTCTAGGGGGGTACGTCAAAATTGCTGGAATGGTAGATGAAAGTATGGATTCTGAGCAATTAAAGTCAGAGCCTCAACCTTGGGAATTTAGATCCAAGCCAGCATGGCAGAGATTGATTATTATGGTTGGTGGAGTAACAGTCAACTTTATCTTAGCGTTTGTTATATATATAGGTATGGTCTATGCTTATGGAGATCTATATATAGATAATAAGGATATAGAGCATGGAGTAGTTATTCAAAATCCTGTGCTTTTGGAGGCTGGATTGAAAACTGGTGATAACATTATATCTGTTGATGGTAAAGAGATAGATCGTTTTCATAATATAAATGAAGCTCTTTTATTAGGACATAATGTTGTTGTAGAAAGAGACGGTGTTCAAAAACAGATACAGTTACCTGTGGACTTAATTGATCAGGTTATGCAAAATAAAGGTGCTGGATTTGTCAGTTTACGTTTACCATTTATTGTTGGAGCAGTTGAGCCAGGGTCTATTAATGAGGGGGTTTTTTTAGAAAAAGATATTATTACACAAGTTAATCAGACTCCTATTGCGTTCTATGATGAAGTAAGTTCTGTTTTAGAGCAACATAAAGGAAGTCAAGTTTCAATAATAGTAGAACGTGATTCAAAACCAGTAGAAGTTTTAGCCAATGTTGATCAAGACGGGAAATTAAATATTTATTACATGCCTGGTTTAACATTAGATAATTTGGAGAAACTTGGATTGTATACTATTAGTAAGGAGAAATACGGTTTATTAGAGGCGGTGCCAATTGGAATCGAAAAAGGAAAAGAACGCATTACTAGCTATTTTAGTCAACTTAAGAAAATTGTGCAACCTGAAACAGGAGCTTACAAGGGATTAGGAGGATTTAAAACTATGTATGACATTTTTCCACAATATTGGTCTTGGGAAGTATTCTGGAATATTACAGCAATGTTCTCTATTATGCTTGGAGTAATGAATTTATTGCCTATTCCAGCTTTAGACGGAGGGCACATAATGTTTTTATTGTATGAGATGATAACAGGGCGAAAACCAAGTGATAAATTCTTAGAAAATGCCCAAATAGTTGGTTTCTTTATACTTATAGGATTGATGCTCTATGCTAATGGGAATGATATATATCGAGCAATTTTTAGTAAATAAGAAATATTAAAAAAAAATGCTGATTGTGTTTGCAAGAATAAAAAATCATATTATATTTGCATCGCAATAAAGGTAACACATCACCTTCCTCCTTAGCTCAGTTGGTTAGAGCATCTGACTGTTAATCAGAGGGTCCTTGGTTCGAGCCCAAGAG
>CANROJ010000029.1 GCA_947632215.1 uncultured Flavobacterium sp.
CCAAAAATGGGTAATGTCTTTTTTATATTATTGAATTTTACAACTAAATTTATCTTACTGTATCGGCAATAAGCTATTGCATCCTACTAATATTAATCTAATTTATATATTTTGTAAAATCTTTATGTTCTTGTTTTAATAAAGCTTCCTTTGAAAAAGATTTAAAGTAATCAAAGGTCATTTGCATGCCTTCTTTACGCTGTATTTTTGGTTCCCATTGTAAGATTTCTTTAGCTCGTGTAATATCAGGACATCTTTGTAAAGGATCGTTTTGCGGTAGTTCTTTGAACACAATATTTTGGTTACTTCCACTTAATAATAAAATCTCTTTAGCAAAGTCTAAAATTGAAATTTCTTGAGGGTTTCCGATATTCACAGGTAAAGTATAGTCACTTAACAATAGACGATAAATTCCTTCTACTTGATCATCAACATAACAAAATGACCTAGTCTGACTTCCATTTCCAAAAACCGTTAAGTCCTCACCTCTTAATACCTGTCCGATAAAAGCAGGTATTACCCTTCCATCGTTAAGACGCATTCTTGGCCCATAGGTGTTAAAAATACGAGCTATTCTAATATCTAGACCGTGAAAAGTATGGTAAGCCATAGTTATGGACTCTTGAAAGCGTTTAGCCTCATCGTAGACTCCTCGTGGCCCGATGGTACTCACATTTCCAAAATAATCCTCATTTTGCGGGTGTACCAATGGATCTCCATATACCTCTGAAGTAGATGCAATAAGCATTGTTGCATTCTTGCTTCTTGCCAAGCCTAATAAATTATGAGTTCCTAAGGATCCAACCTTTAAAGTTTGTATTGGAATTTTTAAATAATCTATAGGACTTGCTGGAGAGGCGAAATGTAGAATATAATCTAATGTACCTTCAATAGAAATGAACTTAGTAATATCGTGCTGGTGAAATTCAAAATTACTCTTATTGTCAAGGTGCTTAATATTCTGAAGATCTCCGGTGATTAAATTGTCCATACCTATAACATGATAGCCTTCTGAAATAAAGCGATCACATAGATGAGAACCTAAAAAACCTGCTGCTCCTGTAATTAATATACGTTTCATTTAATTGATATGATAGTAAAATAAATATTTTCTTTTCTATAAACACTCTCTTTCTCTATTCAAACTAGCCTAACTAATTCTCAGGCAAGAAAGTACTTTGTAAAAGTACAAATAATAAAGTCAAAAAAAGTTTTTATCAAAAAAGACTCTTCCTTTTATAGATTACTCTTTACCTATTTAAGGAAGTAAATAATTTTCTAAGATTTGATAGTAGGTTCTAATTCACTTGTCTGCAAGGCACTATAATTAGGTCGTATAGCTTTGCTAGCAAACTCTTTAGAGCTAATAGGTAACACTTCAACATCTAAGTTATTCTCCAAAAAAATAGACTTAGCAAATTCAAACCATGAGCATACCTTTGGACCCGCAAAATGATAAATACCATAGGCAGGTTTTTGCTCTATAATCGCTATTAGGTATTTACATAAATCAATTGCATTGGTAGGGGTTCCTATTTGATCATTTACCACTTTTATTTGTTTATTTCGCATGGCTAAACCAAGCATAGTCTTTTTAAAGTTATGACCAAACTCACTATAGAGCCAACTACTTCGAATGATATAAAAGCAAGTTAAACTTTGTATTATTTGTTTTTCTGCTTCCAATTTAGATTTACCATATACATTTAATGCACAAGTATAATCTTCAGGGGTATAGGGAGAGTTCTTATTTCCGTCAAAAACAAAATCAGTAGAAAGATGTAAAAGAACTACACCATATTTACTTGCTGCTTTAGCTAAGTCCTCTACAGCAGTGGTATTAACTAAATATGCTTTTTGCGGATCTATTTCTGCATTATCTACATTGGTATAAGCCGCTAAATTAATAAGGTAATTGTAGCTATTTTCTTCCAAGACCTTCCCAATACTTTCTTTAGATGTTATATCCAACTCTTTGGATCCCATAAAGGTAAATTCAATCTGTTTATAAAGTCCGCTAATACTTTGTAAAGCCTGTCCTACCTGTCCATTTGCTCCTGTTACTAATACCTTTAACATAGTTGTCTATATGCTTTAAAAGTGTTTAAACTCAAGTCTTTCTCAGAAATAATTGAACGCATATCTTGGTTTTGCCAATCTATATTTAAATCAGGGTCATTGTAAATAATACCAGATTCAGCTTGTTGATTATAATAGTTATCGCATTTATAAGAAAAAATTGCTGTCTCACTTAAAACTAAAAAACCATGGGCACACCCTCTTGGAATAAATATTTGTTGGTGATTATCTTGATCCAGTATAATTTTAATATGTTTACCAAATGTGGGCGAATCTACTCTAAGATCTACAATAACATCCATAACTTTACCACTAACAACTCTAACTAATTTGGCTTGCGCATGTTGACCTTTTTGAAAATGAAGACCTCTTAGGGTTCCCTTCTCCGAAAAAGACTGATTATCTTGAACAAAGTTAATTTCTAAATTAGTGCACTTTTGAAAAACCTTTTGGTTAAAAGTTTCTACAAAATATCCACGTTGGTCATAAAATACTTTTGGACTAAGGATCAAAACTCCATCAATCAAAGTTGTAGCTACCTGCATATTGACAAATTATTTTTAATATTACTCTACTTAAGCTCAAAACTCTAGTGAAATTAAACTCTAGTACTGATCTCTTTAAAAGTAATACAAAAATGATTAATTACTTTTACATAAACTAAAGATCAACAACTAAAACCTTTATAAAAACCTCAACAATAAAAAAACCTCTGAAAATTCTTCCAGAGGTTTTACTTTTTTTATTATACTATCTACATTAACTATAGATCCTATTGTGTAAGAAATATTTGTTCTAAAATCTTAATAGTAATTAGATAAGTAGGTTTTACCCCCGTAGTTCCCAATCCTCCAGAGGCTAAAGTACTACCTGTTTCTAAAGGGTTATCTGATGCATAATAAGCATATCTTACTTTTACATCTGGATTTATACTCTTTCTAATTTTAGAGGCAGATTGTATGGCTTTTTGGTAATGTGCTCCTTCCATCTCTAATCCTATTACTCCCCATGTAGAATCATGGAAAAATTTTAATAAATCTCTATTCTGTAGTGAGGTTCCTAATACAGTTACCATTGTTCCTCCAGATACTGCAATATCCTGATCAGCAAACATATCTACAGTAAGTTCATTATTAAATGGATAATTATCTCCAGTTCCTTCATTGATATGTGCAAAAGGAATCATTATATCTCCCTTTCCTCCTACTAGAATTCCTGCTTTACCCATAATAGAAACAGACTCTACATTTAATAAAGTTTGCTTCTTATATGGCTTAAGTAGCTCATCAATTGTCTCATAGGCTTGCTCTCCAAAGGCGTAATCCATCACGATTATCACAGGGTATTGGTCCTGAATCTTAGTGGCAGAGAAATTTGTATTAGCAAAATCAATCTTTTGAGTATCAAAAATCTGTACATCTATATTGGTTCCACTTTGATCTTCTAAGAAAATCATTCCTTCTTTTTTTGCTCTAAGTCTTACTGCATCTCTTAACTCCCAATTCTCAGTTTTACTAAGCTGCTCATAAACTTCCAATTCGTCTTTAATTCCCAAAGCTTTTTTTACTACCGCAGGAGCGAAAATTGAGTTCATTACACTGTGCATATTAGCACTAATAACATGAATTGGACGATCTAATAAATCATTCTTCTTTAATACATCCTTTATACGGTTAGACCAAATCTCTCCATAAATGTGGTGCCCTAATCTTTCTCTTAACAAAGGACTAAAAGTAATGGTTCTCTTATCATTATCAACCTCTTCTTCAATAGCAAACTTACCTAACCAATAAATCACATCCAAGAAGCGGTCTGGATTAGTTGGGGTAGCAAATTTTTCATAAATATTCATTACTTCCAAGAAAGATCTTCCTAGAACGTTAGATAAGTGTGACATTACTACCTCTTTCTCCTCTTGCTCTAAGCTTTCATCTCTATTGGCAGCGATATTAATTTTTTTCCAATCTCTTGATAAATTACCATCCTCACTAATCAACACCCTATCCTTGATCTTATGTGACTCAATAAAAATAAAGGTCAAGTGGGTTAGAACATCATAAATATCACTTCTACCACGAGTTATTTCAATATTCATTTGTTCTTGGTCAATACGATAACAGTTTCTTCTTCTCTTTGGTGGCACAATGGCTTTAAAATGAGAGCTAGAGTATCCTTCATCAGAAGTTAGATTGATAAATCTACATTCTTCAATTCCCATTGGCAAACGTTCAATTACATAAAGTAAACCATCTAACTCTACTTTTTCTCCACCAATACTTCCGTAAATCTCTGGACTTAATTCAAGTAAAGCTTCGCGCAAAGTGTCACCAGAAACTCCCATTGGCTTATAGAAACCACGATTAAATAAATGGCGCATTGTAATGTACATACGCTCAATAGCAGCAGAGGAAATCTGAGCTCTGCTTCTAGAAATATTTTTTAATTCACTCATTTTTTTTAAATTTTAAATTTTAACAACCTTTAAACTAATTTCAAGCTGTCAGCAATTTTTCGATCATTGCTAAGTCGAGGAAGTTTATTTTGACCTCCTAATTTTCCAATACTCTTCATATAATCTTGGAACCCATTTTTCACTACTTTACTAATTACCAAAGTCCTTAAGACTTTACCTTGTATTAGATCATCATAGTAAGCATTCTGTTTTTGTAAGGCATTATCAATAGCTAAA
Organism: uncultured Flavobacterium sp.; assembly: GCA_947632215.1. GTDB lineage: Bacteria > Bacteroidota > Bacteroidia > Flavobacteriales > Flavobacteriaceae > Flavobacterium. The sequence goes on from CANROJ010000029.1 coordinate 4,769, forward strand.
GCAAACAACTCTAAGTCTTTGGGTTCTTGTTCAAATTCAATCAACCACTGATGATATGGCAATCCTTCCTTAGGTTCAACCATAGGACTAACAGTAAATTCATTGACCTTCACGTCTGTATTTTCCATAGCTTCCTGTAAAGCCGTTTCTACTTCTTTAGCAATTACATGCTCTCCAAAAGCTGAGATAAAGTGTTTTATCCTTCCTGTGACAACAATACGATGAGGTTTTAAGCTCACAAACTCAACCGTATCTCCAATATTGTATGCCCATAAGCCGGCATTTGTAGAAATAAGCATCACATAATTAACCCCTAATTCTACCTCTTTTATGGTATATCTAACAGGATTAGGCAAATCAAATTCACTTGCTTTTACAAATTCATAGAATATTCCCGAATTCAATAAAAGTAATAAGCCTTTTGATTTCTGAGAATCTTGATAAGCGAAGAAACCTTCTGAAGCAGGAAATAACTCAATGGAATCTACTTGCCTACCAATTAACTGTTCAAATTTAGCTTTATATGGTTGGTAGTTAACTCCTCCATAGATAAATAGATGAAAATTTTTAAAAATATCTCCTACTTTTTTATGGTTGGCATCTACTAGTTTTTCAAAATACATTTGTACCCAACTTGGTATTCCAGAGATTACACGTAGATCTTCTCTTTGTGTTTCCTGTACAATTGCCTCAACTTTTTGCTCCCAATCTTCAATACAATTTGTAGCTAAACTAGGTAATCTGTTCTTCTGAAGATAGCTTGGAACATAATGAGCTACAATACCAGAGAGTCTCCCTATTTGAATACCGTTAATTTTATCTAAGACTGGACTACCTTGTAAAAATATCATCTTTCCATCAACAAAATCAGTTTTACCAGTTTCAACAATATACGACAAAATTGCATTACGAGCAGCCGTAATATGAAAAGGCATCGACTCCTTAGTCAATGGGATATATTTAGCTCCAGAGGTTGTTCCAGAGGTCTTAGCAAAGTAAATAGGCTTTGCTTTCCATACCACATCAGATTCCCCTTGCACTACCCTATCCATATAGGGTTTTAACTGTTCGTAGTCCCGAATAGGAACTTGCCTTACAAAATCCTGATGAGTTTTAATTGTACTAAAATCGTGATCCTTTCCAAATGCTGTATCTTTTGCTTGGCTTAATAAATACTGAAGTACTTTCTCTTGTGTTTCTACTGGCTTATCGAGCCACTTTTTTCTTTTAGCAATAATAATAGATGCGAAAATTTTTGCTGCGAATGATTTTATTGTCATAATATTAATCTAAATCCATAAATAAAGAAGGGTCTAATGGATATTGATTCTTCCATAATTGGAAATTAAAAAAGGTAACGTTGTTATTACTTCTATCCAAAATATCTTGTTCTTGAGCATTAAAAAGCCCCAAAACCTCACCGGATTGAACTGTATCGTACTCATTTTTTATCAAACTAGTCAAGTGCTTATACACTGAAATAAGTCCATCTCTATGTAAAACCACAATCATATAACCATCTTTAATACTCCATTGGGTTAGTAAAACGGTTCCCTTGGCAATAGACTTAATAGGAGTTACTCCAGTTAAAATAAAATCTACTCCATAAGAGGAAGATCCTGGATCGAAGCCCTTTACAACCTGGCCGTCTACAGGGGAAAATAGCAATTCACTTACCTTTGGAGTAGCCTCTGGAAATAAATTATACTTATCTTCTAAATGAACCATCTCTCGAAGCTTTTTATCACTTTCACTTGGCCCATTATAGTCTAAGAAATCTGAAGGTTTAGGAGTAATTACTAAAGAATCTACACTCTCAGATGTTAGGGCTATATCTCCTTGTAAAATAGCTTTTACACTTTCTATATAAGCAATGTTTCTTTTTGAATCAGCTTCTAAAGAATCTACCTTTAGAGTTAATTGTATGGATTGCTGCATTAAATCACTAGAGGAATATCCTGGAATATATTCCTTCACAGGTGTTAATACAAGCAAAAGAACTGTGGATAAAATCATGACAAAAAGCAAAGTGATTATCCCCATCCAAACATTTAAAAGATTTAACTTAAAAGATTTAACATCCTCAAATGTACGATCATTCACTATTACTATACGGTACTTATCCAAAAGTTTGGTCTTCCATCTCTTAGGTTTGTTACCTTTATTTATCATACGTTTTATTTTAATAAACAAATATAACAATTCTACTAATGAACAGAGTAAATATACATCATAATTATTGCCCCATTAAGACAGAGTTAACACAGAGCAATAATCTTAAATGTTTAATAAATTTTTTTATAAAGAACTGATTTACATTTTTCTTACTATATTTGTACAACATAATGTTTCAAATAAATTTAAAATGAACTCATTACAAGTATTTTTAGGAATGGTAGGTCCTTGGCAAGTAATTGTTATTGTAGCAATTATTCTTTTATTATTCGGAGGAAAGAAAATCCCTGAATTAATGAAAGGTTTAGGTAGCGGAATCAAAGAATTTAAAGATGCTACAAAAGAGGAATCTTCACAAGCCTCTTCTAAATCGAATAACCAAAACGACACTACAAAGTCAGAATAATATAAATTCTGAACACAGTTATACACGCGCTAAATATATTATTTAGCGCTTTTTTTGTATAATTAGGGTCTATACTTTCATACAGACCCTAGCAAATCTTTCCTTTAATTTTAAAAAATCAAGGTGAGTTGTATTCTTTGTTTATCGACATCTACATCCAAGACTTTTACTTGTAAATGTTGGTGTAGTTTGACTACTTGATTAACATCGCTTACAAAGTCTTTTTGCAAGTTAGATATATGAATTAAACCACTTTGCTTGATTCCAATATCTACAAAACAGCCAAAATTGGTTATATTATTTACAATACCTGGTAATACCTGACCAATATATAAATCAGTAATTTGTTTAACTCCTGGATCGAATTCAAATACTTTAGCACGTTTTCTAGGATCCAGTCCTGGTTTATCTAGTTCTTTTAAAATATCTAACAAAGTATGCTCTCCAACACTTGGACTAATATACTTATTGATATCTATCTTATCGATCAGATCTCTATTGGAAATTAAATCTTGTACATTAACCTTTAAATCTTTGGCCATCTTTTGCACTACCTTATAGGATTCGGGATGAACGGCTGAATTATCTAAAGGATTAGTTCCCTTTACAATACGTACAAAAGCAGCAGACTGCTGAAAAGCTTTAGGTCCAAACCTAGGAACTTCCTTTAACTGCTCTCGGGTTAAAAACGCTCCGTTCTTTTGTCTATAAGATACAATATCTTCCGCCATTTTTACTCCAATTCCAGAAACATAGGACAATAGTGAAGTACTAGCAGTGTTTAAGTTTACTCCAACAGCATTAACGCATCTTTGCACTACACTATCTAACTCTAACTTCAATAAAGCAGCATCTACATCATGTTGATACTGTCCCACACCAATACTCTTTGGGTCTATTTTCACTAGTTCAGCAAGAGGATCTATTAACCTTCTTCCAATAGAGACAGCTCCTCTGACTGTTACATCATAGTTTGGAAATTCCTCTCTAGCTATTTTTGAGGCAGAATAAACCGATGCACCTGCTTCATTGACAATAAAAACCTGTAGATCTTTATCAAAGGCTATCTTCTTAATAAAAAACTCTGTCTCTCTAGAGGCTGTTCCATTACCAATTGCAATTGCTTGAATTCTATAAGAATTAACCATAGAACGTATCTTCTTCATAGCCATAGCTGTATCCTTTTGAGGAGCATGAGGAAAGATAGTTTCATTATAGAGTAAATTTCCTTGCTCATCTAAACAAACTACCTTACAACCACTTTTAAACCCCGGATCAATAGCTAGTATACGCTTCTCTCCTAAAGGAGATTGTAGAAGTAATTGTGATAAATTATCAGCAAAAACACCAATTGAATTTAAATCTGCCTTTAGCTTAGCTTGCTTTAAAGCTTCTGTACTTAATGCAGGTTCAATTAATCTTTTGTAACTAGCCTTTATAGCATCTTGCAAAATACTTTTACAAGGTCCGTTATTTTTAATAATCGTTTTTTCTATAAACTCTAAAGCAGACTCTTTTTCTATAGTGAGAGAAAATCGTATAAAACCTTCTTTCTCTGCTCTTAAAATAGCTAATAATCTATGGGAAGCCATTCGGTCTAAAGGCTCATTCCAGTCAAAATATTGACTGTATTTTTGGGCCTGCTCTGTATCAGCCATATCCTTGATTACTTTGGTTTGTAACAAAGAATTTCTTTCAAATTTGGAGCGTAATACTCGGCGTATATAAGTATTTTCATTAATCCACTGGGCAATAATATCACAAGCTCCGCTTAAAGCCGATGCACAAGAGCTTACCTGGTCTGTTAGAAACTTATTGGCACTTTGTTCAATATTATTAGTGTTTTGAGATATAATAATCTTAGCCAAGGGTTCTAGCCCATTTTGCTTTGCTATATCCGCCTTAGTTTTTCGAGTTTTCTTAAACGGCAGATAAAAATCTTCTAGTTCAACTAAATTAAAACTAGCATTAATCTTATCTAACAACTCGGGTGTTAAACAATCTTGCTGCTCTATACTGGATAAGATACTTTTTTTTCTCTTTAGAATTTCAGCATATAATTGTTGTTGTTTGGCTATATTTTCAATTTGTACTTCATCTAAGTTTCCTGTCTTATCCTTTCGATAACGAGCGATAAAAGCTATGGTACAAGCATCGTTTAATAAGGCAAGAGTATTTTCAACACTTTTACTGGGAACATTTACACCTTTGCAAATAAACTCAATCACTGTCATAATAAATTATTTTTAGAGAAGCTAAAATACTACCTTTGAACCAATAAATTTATCATATGAAATTTTTATTCCTTTACTTATTCATTATAAACTACTTAGCCTTTACCATCTTTGCCTATGACAAAGAACGAGCTCAGAAGAATAAAAGACGAGTACAAGAAAAAAACCTACTAACTTTATGCTTTTTTGGAGGTAGTATTGGAGCGTATTTAGCTATGAAAAAATTACACCATAAAACATCAAAAGCTAATTTTATGTATAAATTTTACACCATAGCTGTATTGCAATTTGTAGTTTTATTGCTTATTTTCAAGCGTTAAGCAACAAAAAACGCCTGTACAAAATGTACAAGCGTTTTTTAATGATTTTATATCAAAATCCTAATAGTTTAGGAACAAGAAATTTTATCTACTCTTAAAGCATGTCTTCCTGCTTCAAAACTTGTATTTAAAAATACCTCTACCATAGAAACCGCTTGTTCAATAGATGTAAATCTAGCAGGAATACTAATAATATTTGCATCATTATGCATACGTGAAAGTTCCGCTATTTCCTTTGTCCAACATAGAGCGCAACGAACTCCTTGATGCTTATTTGCCGTCATAGCAATTCCATTACCACTTCCACAGATAACAATTCCAAAGTCCACTTTTTTATTCTCTACGTCCAAAGCAACTTTGTGTCCAAAATCAGGATAATCTACTGAACTAAATTCATCTGTACCGTAGTTAATTACCTCATGACCCTTTTTAATTAGAAATTTCACGATCTCATTTTTATACGCAGGTCCTGCATGATCGTTACCTATAGCTATTCTCATTATATTATATAGTTGTGTTGTTATATTATGTCTAGCAAATTTAAAACAAATTTCTTTTTAAAGTTGTAATTCATCCACTGCAATCTTTCTCATTTCCACTTTTCTAACTTTTCCAGAAACAGTCATAGGAAATTCAGATACAAACTTCCAATATTTTGGAATGGCAAAATGAGCAATTTTATTCGTACAATATTTTTGTAAACTATCATGGCTTTCTTGGCAATCCTTTCTTAAAATAACCCAAGCCATAATTTGTTCGCCATACTTACTACAAGGTACCCCAATGACTTGTACATCCTCCACAGATGGATGTTTATATAAGAAATCTTCAATCCATTTTGGAGACACATTTTCTCCTCCTCTAATAATTAAGTCTTTAATTCTACCGGTAATAGTAATATATCCTTCTTGATCAATACTAGCTAAATCTCCCGAATGCATCCATCCCTCACTATCTAAAACCTCATCAGTTTTAATTGGATCGTTCCAATACTTAAGCATTACTGAATACCCACGAGTACAGAGTTCTCCACTTTGATTTAACCCAACTATTTCCTTAGTTTTTGGATCTATAATTTTTATCTCCAAATGATCTTGCACAGTACCTACTGTAGTGGTTTGCTTAACGATATCAATACCAATCTTACTTTGAGTAGAAACTGGGGAAGTTTCCGTCATACCATAACAAATACTAACTTCTTCCATATTCATTTTCTCTTTGACCTTTCGCATTACCGATTCCGGACAAAGCGAACCTGCCATTACACCAGTACGCAAAGAACGCAAATCATATTCTTGGAAATTTGGTAAAGCTAACTCTGCAATAAACATCGTTGGAACTCCGTATAAAGAGGTACACTTATGATTTTGTACACACTCTAGAGTTAATGCTGGATCAAAGCCATCATTAGGAATAACAATAGTTGCACCATGAGAAGTGCAACATAAATTTCCAATAACCATTCCAAAACAATGATAGAACGGAACTGGAATACATACTTTATCTTTATGAGTATACTTTAATCTAACCCCAATAAAATAACCGTTATTTAAAATATTGTGATGCGTAAGGGTAACTCCTTTAGGAAATCCAGTTGTACCAGAGGTATATTGAATGTTTACCGGATCAAGAAAGTGAACACTTTGCTCTGCATCTTCTAATTGTTCTTGAGAAATTTTATTATTTTCTTGTAAAAATTCTTCCCAATCTTCTTCTAAAAAAACCACTTTCTTTAGATTAGGCATTTTATCAGAAACTTCTAATATTATCTGCTTATAATTACTGGATTTGAAGCTAACCGAAGAAAATAGCATGCTAATACCAGATTGATTTACGGCGTATTCTAAGTCAACAGAGCGATAAGCTGGGTTAACTGTTACTAAAATAGCTCCAATTCTAGCAGTAGCATATTGTAATAATACCCACTGTGAACAGTTTGGAGCCCAAATTCCTACTCGATCTCCCTTTTTAATTCCACTTGCTAAAAGACTTTTAGCAAGGTTGCTTGTTTGATCATAAAACTCTTGGTAAGTTGCCTTATAGTCTTGATAAACACTAACTAAAGCTAAGTTATTAGGAAACAAAGAAGATATTCTCTTTAAATTTTGTCCAATTGTCTCTTCCAACAAGGGTATCTGGGAAGCACCTTGAACATAAGAAAGATTTTTCATATTTAATTAATTTTGTTGGCAAAAGCCAATTTACAAAAATTAATAGTTTACCCAATAGAATTTATAACATTCTTACTCCCATGCCTACTATAAGTAAGAATAATATCGCTTTGTTAATCAAATTTTTGAAAAATAATCAATCAACACTCAATAAATTACACTGTTGATTAATAAAATATCTATTTAAAAAAATCTTTATCCTTATAAGCAGGATTAGGATATGTATAGAATCCTTGCTTAGTTGAAACACCTAATTTATTTTTATCGATAAATTGAGTTTGTAGATATTCAATAGTTTTTATTGCCATAGGGTCTTTTTTCTTGTCAGCCTTTATCTTGTTTATATTATATACTGTAGTTATTCCTACTATATCAAGTATTCCAAAAGGCCCCATTGGTGCTCCTGTTGCATTCATCCATGTTTTATCAACTGTAACAAAGTCTGTAACTTCATTAACTACAAGATCAGTTGCTGCTTGCAAAAAAGGAATCAATAACGAATTCAAAATATAACCTGGTTGTTCCTTTTCTAGAGGAAGAGCAATCATTCCAATATTTTTAGCAAAACTCACTATTAAATTAAATACTTCAGGGTCTGTCTGTCCACATCCCATAATTTCTGCCGTATTGTGAATCCATATTTGATTGGCAAAATGTAATCCTAAAAATTGCTTTGGTCTACCAGTTGAACTTGCTAATTTACTAGGTAACAGAGTAGAGGAGTTGGAGGCAAAAATGGTCTTACTAGGAGCTAATTTGGCTAATTGATGGTAGAACGCTATTTTTATTCTAGGATTCTCTGGAACTGCTTCAATAACTAAATCTGCATTGCTACATGCTTGAGCTAAGTCACTTAGATAAGTCAAATTATCTCTTGTAGCTTGTAACTCAAGGTTTGTAGCTCCTACCTGGGCTTGGTATATTTTACAAAATTCCTCAAATTTTTCCTTTGCCTTATCTAAAGCTTGTTCATTTATGTCATATAGTACTACTTTAAAACCTTTAAAAGCTGTTTGAAATGCTATTTGAAAGCCCAATACGCCACTTCCTGCAACACATATATTTTCAATCTTCATAATTATATTATATTAAAGGTTCTTTGTTCTTATTTTATAATTGCTTCAAAACGATTAAAGATAATAAAAATTAATGACTACAATCAAAGTGTTTTTGTAGTAGTTTACGCCCCTTTAATAGGGTGTGAATTTTCATAATACTAACTATTTTTTTAGTACCTAAAAAAAACTTAAACACTTTTAGAACTTCACTATTTACCTTATTTACATAGTTCTTTTTTCTGTTATAGTTGTTTTTATAGCTATAATTAGAGTTCAATACTCCATCAGTATTGAATAATAATACCTTTAAGCATAATAATTTGATAATTTATTATTATTATGACTATAAAACACTTAGTATTTTGTACTTTTAAACTAAAATTTTTAGTCTTTTATGACTAAGATGAAAACTATTAAAAATGGCAAAAAGCATAAAAAATAAAAAAGACTTTGACTTGTCAAGTAAGATACTCAAAGTACTTTCTAAAAATATTAATAAGAGTCTAAATTATAAACAAATAGCTTCAAAGTTAAATATTATAGACTCCAACGGTCGTAACCAAATTATTCGAGACTTAAAATATTTACACTCTAAGAAAAAAATAAAACAGACCGAACCAGGTAAATACAAATTCATTGGACAAAGCAATTATTACGAAGGAACTCTAGATATGACCTCTCGTAAAACTGGTTATTTTGTATCTCCTGAATTGGAAGAAGATATTTTTATTCCAACAAATAACTTAAACAAAGCCCTACATGGGGATACTGTAAAAGTATACATATACAATAAGCGTACAGGTAAAAAACCAGAAGCGGAAGTTGTAGAAATTGTTCATAGAAATAAAACACAGTTTGTTGGAGTAATTGACATACAAGCTAATTTCGCTTTTGTTTCTACAGCCAATGCAAAAATGTACACCGATATATTCATACCTAAAGATAAAATAGCACAGGCAAAAAACAAGGATGTAGTATTAGTTGAATTAGAAGATTGGCCAGAAAAAGCAGATAGTCCTTTTGGTCGTGTTGTACGTGTGCTAGGAAAACAAGGGGAGCACGATACTGAAATTCATGCTATTTTAGCAGAATATGGTCTTCCTGCAGAATTTCCTGCAGAAGTAGAGGAGTTTACTCAAAAAATTGACACTAGTATTCAAGAAGAAGAGGTGCTAAAAAGAAGGGATATGAGAGAGGTTTTGACTTTTACCATTGATCCAAAAGACGCCAAAGACTTCGATGATGCTCTTTCTTTTGAAACCTTAGACAATGGGAACTACCGTATTGGTGTTCACATTGCAGATGTATCTCACTATGTTCAAGAAGGAACAATTTTAGACCAAGAAGCATTTCAAAGAGCTACTTCTATCTATCTTGTAGATAGAACAATCCCAATGTTACCAGAGGTATTATCCAACTTTGCTTGTTCATTACGTCCACACGAAGATAAATTTACATTTTCTGCTGTATTTGAATTAAATAACAGAGCAGAAATAGTAGATAAGTGGTTTGGAAGGACCGTTACACATTCAGATTTTAGAATGGCCTATGAAGAGGCTCAACATATCATAGAAACAAAACAAGGAGAGATTCCTGCTATTATTTCTATCACTTCTGAACAACAAACTATAGAACAGCCTATAGTTGATTCGGTACTAAAAATGAATGAATTAGCACAAAAACTACGTGAAGTACGTATGAAAAATGGAGCTATTTCCTTCGATAAAATTGAAGTAAAGTTTAATTTAGATCAAAATGGTGAGCCAATTGGAGTCTATTTTAAAGAGGGTAAAGAAGCAAATCATTTAATTGAGGAATTCATGTTACTTGCTAACAGAAAGGTATCGGAATTCATTGGAAAACAGAAAAAGACTTTTATTTACCGTATACACGATGAACCAGATCAAGATAAGCTTTTTGCTCTACAAAATGTGATTTCTAAATTTGGCTATAACATAAATCTAAAATCTAAACAAGGCATATCGGCTTCCTTAAATCAACTTTTAAAAGATGTAAATGGTAAAAGAGAACAAAACCTAGTAGATACATTAACTATCCGTAGTATGAGTAAAGCAAGTTATTCTACAGATAATATTGGTCACTATGGTCTAGCCTTTGACTATTACTCTCACTTTACCTCCCCAATTAGAAGGTATCCCGATGTTATGGCACACCGTTTGTTACAATTATACTTAGATAACGGAAATTCAGTTAACCAAGAAGAGTATGAACAAAAGAGCTCACATTGTTCCTCCATGGAAAGTCTAGCTTCTTCTGCCGAAAGAGATAGCATTAAGTACATGCAAGTTAAATACATGCAAGGACAGGAAGATAAAGAATTCCTAGGAGTAATATCTGGAGTAACAGAATGGGGAATTTACGTAGAAATCCAAGAAAACAAATGTGAAGGTATGGTGCGTATTAGAGAAATTAAAGATGATTATTATGTCTTTGATGAAAAACAGTATGCACTTGTTGGCCAATCCACAAATAATACTTTACAATTAGGAGATCAGGTAATAGTAAATGTAAAAAACGCGGATTTGGTAAAGAAACAATTAGATTTTAATTATATCAAAAAAGTATAAATTATGACCAAAAAAATAGCAATTCTATTAATTATTCTTTTCTCTGGAGTGAGCTTTGCTCAAAACACTAAAGATGTAGGAACATTTAATAAAGTAAGTGTATACGACCAAATAAGATTAACCCTAGTGGAATCAAGTACAGGATCAAATACCATTGAAATTACAGGAAGTAGTGCCGATCAGGTTAATGTTATTAATAAAAATGGGCATTTAAAAATTAAGATGAACTTTTCAAATAGTTTCCAAGGTGATGATGTGAAAATTACATTATACCACAACGGTGTCAATGAAATTAATGCAAGTGAAGGAGCTAGTATTAATTCGGAGCAAACTATAGAAAACGTGTCTCTAAATTTACAAGCAAAAACAGGAGCTCTAATTAACTTGGATGTAGAGGTGGAAAGATTAAACATCACCGCAGGAGCCGGATCAGTTATTAAAACTACCGGTACAGCCAGCGTGCAGGACATCGTTTCTAATTCTGGAGCAGATGTACAAAACAAAACTTTGCAAACTACCCAAACCACAGTAACAGTAAATGCAGGTGGTATAGCAAGTGTATTGGCTTCAGATCTTGTAGATGCAAAAACTAGAGCAGGAGGTAATATCTATATTTATGGGGACCCTAAGGTTATCAATCAAAAAAACGTTGCAGGAGGAGTTATTAAAAAAGTTAAATAAGCTTTCTTTTCTTTTGAAATAAATAATGTAACTTGCAGAAAAACTAAATGCCAATTTGTTTAAAATTGGCATTTATAATTATATATAATGTTAGACGATTTAATTACAGGTATTTCACTAGGGTTTTTTCTTAGTTTTATGATTGGACCTGTATTTTTTATTCTTATAGAAACAAGTATAACTAGAGGTTTTAAAGCTGCTATAACCTTTGATTTGGGAGTTATAATTGCAGATGCTATCTTCTTTACCATTGCTTTTTTTAGTAGTTTCCGTCTAATTCATGCCATTAAAGATGATCCTGCTTTATTTATATTCGGAGGTTTGATTATGCTAACCTATGGAGTTATAAGTTTTGTTAGATTAAAAAGAGTCCAAGTAGATACTCTTTTATTAACCCCTCCAAATTTGCGAAAAGACTATCTTAACTTATTTGTCAAGGGTTTTTTATTAAACTTTATCAATGTTGGAGTTCTTGGCTTTTGGTTGGCTATTATAATTACTTTAGGTCCCAAAATGGAAATGGATTCTAAAAGAATGTTTATCTTTTTTGGTTTTACAATTTTAGCCTATTTCATTACAGATATTTTTAAAATAGCTTTAGCTAAACAACTAAGAAGAAAACTAACCCCACACAATATCTTAAAAGTAAAAAAAGTAAGTAGTCTTATTTTAATAATATTTGGTTTGGCAATTATGCTTAAAAGTGTTATTCCTTTGGAAAAAAAACAAAGTATTTCTCTACCAATAATAACCAATAAAACAGACTAATATTATTGTTACAATTATAAAAAACACCTCAAAAGTATCTAACTTTTGAGGTGTTTTTTTTGGTCATACAGCAAAGTAAAATCAGTAATGTTAATTAGCTTTTCAGCTATAATTTAAGTGGGAGATAGTATTGTAATTACCCTTGGTAAAACAATAAATAATTAGCATGAAGAAACTGGGGTGACCATAGAGAGTAAAAGGTTAATCAATAAGCTGTGTAAATGAGTTTACACTAAAGCTAAAAACAAGTTTTTACTACAGTATCAAAGAATAAATTACACTGCCCCAAGTATATAGTGAACTTCTTTAGATTTTTAAATTAAGAGAATTATTCTATCTAAAGAAATACAACTCAACATTGGAATTGACTAAATAAAACGCAGAATCCTTATAGCTGGTTTGACCTTTCTAAGTAAGTCTAAAGAAACAGCAGATCTCTTTTAACAATATCATTCTTGGTTATAAAAAAAAACGCCTTAGTAAATACTAAAGCGTTTTTTTGGAGGCATCGAGCGGATTCGAACCGCTGTAGACGGTTTTGCAGACCGCTTCCTAGCCACTCGGACACGATGCCATATCTCCGAATTGGAATGCAAACTTAAGTATTTTTTTTAAACTTCAAAAACTATTGTAATAAAAAAGATACTTTATTTTACCACAATTACCTAACACCTTGCATTTCAACTGTTACCGATTCTACATCTCCACCAACAGGAGGATTGATTTTTGACACAGCAACTTTTACTTCTTCTACCATTGATATTTCTAACAAAACTCTGTCAATAATTCTTTGGCAAACATTTTCTAAAAGCTTAGAGCGTATAGCCATTTCTTGCTTTACAATGCGATTTAAGTGAACATAATCAATTGAATCATGTAACTGATCAGAAGCAGCTGCATTGCGAAAATCTCCCTTAGCTTCTAGGTCTACTCTATAATCCGAGCCTATTTTAGCCTCTTCATCCATACATCCGTGAAAAGAGAAAACTCTAATATTATTTAATCTAATAATTCCCATTTATAAAAACTTATATATTTAATAGGGATAAAATTACAACTTTTTTTTACCCATTAAGAAATCCTAAACACAATTAAATACAATTTGATTAGAAATTTGATACCTTTGTGTGTATTTTATAAATTATATCCATGTCAACAAAAGAAAAATCATTAAACTTTATTGAGCAAATCATTGAAGAGGATATCAAAAATGGTATGCCAACGGAGAACCTTCATTTTCGTTTCCCACCAGAACCTAATGGATATTTGCATTTAGGCCACGCAAGTTCTATTTGTTTAAACTTTGGATTGGGACTAAAATACAATGCGCCAGTTAACTTGCGTTTTGATGACACTAACCCTTCAAAAGAAGAACAAGAATTTGTTGACGCAATTAAGTATGATGTAGAGTGGTTAGGATATCAGTGGGCTAATGAAGTATATGCATCCGATTATTTCCAACAACTATATGATTGGGCAATAGAAATGATAAAAAACGGAAAAGCTTATGTGGATAGTCAATCTTCAGAAATAATGGCTCAACAAAAAGGAACTCCAAGTACACCTGGCACAAACAGTCCTTACAGAGATCGTTCAGTACAGGAGAACTTAGACTTATTTCAACGCATGAGAGCAGGAGAGTTTGAGGAAGGAACCCATATTCTACGTGCCAAAATTGACATGACTCATAACAACATGCTTATGCGTGATCCAATCATGTATAGAATCATGAACAAGCATCACCATAGAACTGGTAATCAGTGGGCTATTTACCCTATGTATGACTGGGCACATGGAGAAAGTGATTATCTTGAGAGTATATCTCACTCTTTTTGTACATTAGAATTTTTACCTCACCGTGAATTGTACGAATGGTTCTTAGATCAAGTAGCAGATCCAAATAAAATAAGACCAAAACAAAGAGAATTTGCACGTCGTAACTTATCTCATACAGTTGTCAGTAAAAGAAAGCTAGCTCGTCTTGTAAACGAAGGATACGTTAAGGGTTGGGATGATCCAAGAATGAGTACAATCTCTGGATTAAGAAGAAGAGGTTATACTCCTGAATCTATTAGAAATTATGCAGATACCATTGGTATTGCTAAAAGAGATAACTTAATTGATGTTTCCTTATTGGAGTTTTGTGTTCGCGAGGATTTAAACAAAAAAGCACCAAGAGTAATGGCTGTTCTTGACCCAGTTAAACTAGTAATTACAAATTATCCTAAAGGACAAACAGAATTATTAGAAGCGGAGAATAATCCAGAAGAAGAGCAAATGACTTATAGAGAATTACCATTCTCTGGGGAATTATACATCGAAAGAGAAGACTTTAAAGAAGATGCTAACAGCAAATTCTTCCGTCTTACATTAGGAAAAGAAGTTCGTCTTAAAAATGCTTACATCATAAAAGGAGAAAGTGTAGTTAAAGATGAGCAAGGAAATATCTTGGAAATCCATGCCACTTATGATCCTTTGAGTAAAAGTGGAAGTGGTACAGAAGAAAGTAAAAGAAAAGTAAAAGGAACTATTCACTGGGTGTCCATTGAACATGCTTTAGAAGCTGAGGTTCGCGTTTATGATCGTTTATTTTCGGATGAAAATCCAGATGGAAATAAAGAAGTAGACTTCGTAGATTTTATAAATCCTAACTCATTAGAAATAGTAAAAGGTTTTGTAGAACCTAGCTTACTATCTGCCAATGTTTTAGATAAATTTCAATTTCAACGATTAGGATATTTCTGTGTAGATAAAGATAGTTCAACAGAAAAACTAGTTTTTAATAAAACAGTTGGATTAAGAGATACATGGGCTAAAGTAGACCAAAAATAGTATTCAAAATACTTAAGGTAAAAGATTTAATAAAAAGCTTTAACTTTTACTTAACATATATGCCGTTAGTTTTTTTTTAACTTTAGAGTAATTAATTTAAAAAAACTATTGTTATGTCAGATCGTTTAGGAAGTACTTTAGTTGCTGTTATTGCAGGAGCTGTGGTAGGAGCAGGATTAGGAGTTTTATTTGCTCCGGAAGAAGGAAAAAAAACTAGAAAAAAACTTCAAAAGTCATTTGATTCTTCTAAAGAAGATTTTGAAGATAAAATTGACGAATTAAAAAAACAAGTAAAAAGTGTTGTAGAACGCAAGAAAAATGATTTTGAAGGAAATTTCGACGAATTTATTTCAACTACAGGTAAGAAAAGAGATGAAGTTATTTCGGCTCTAGAAAAGAAATTAGCTGAGCTTAAAAAGGAATCAAACAAAGTCGTAGAGCAAGTTAAGAAATAAAACTAAAAACTTATAATGGCATTTAAAGATATCAATAAAGAAGTTGGTGAGATTAAAACTAATTCGGAAGAATTTATCACATCTAGCTTAGACTATTATCGTTTATGGGGTTTTAAAGTAAGCGCTAAGGCTGGTAGTATTTTTATGACCATTATACTTCTTAGTTTGTTTTTAATGATGGCATTGTTATTCTTATCACTTTTTGTTGCTTTTGCTATTGGGCAGAGTCTAGATTACGCCCCAATGGGCTTTTTAATAGTAGGTGGATTTTATCTACTACTGACTCTAGTGGCTTATTTGCTAAGAAAAACAATTGTAGAAAAGCCTTTATTAAAGAAACTCTCAGAGATTATTCTACAAGATTAATACTTAAAGGCTATGATAAAAAAATCTTACTCATCGATAGATGAAATAAATAGAGACTTAAATATTTTACGCTTGAAAAGAGATATTCACTATCAGAAAGTATTTCGATCGGTAGATATTGTTAAACAAGAGTTGACACCAGATGTATTACTTAGAAGATCCGTAGGATCAATGGTAAACTATATAAAATCATCTGGTAGTTTTCAGGCCTTCATTATCACTACTATTTTAAAACAAATTTTTAATAGAAGAAAACAAAAGTAGGTTTATACCAACTAAAAAAGGATATTCAATAATTGAATATCCTTTTTTAGTTAATTAAAGCTATTTTAAGCAATAATCTATTTATGCGTCATATTCGACATCATAATCAGTTTTTGGCCTCTCTAAATCCTTATTTAAAGTAGGTACAGCTACAGTTTGATTCATTCCCTCCAATGCTTTACCACTAGCAGCAAAAGAACTAACCATACTTGTAAGCATTTCTGTAGCAACAGTAGGAGAGTTGGGCAATAGAATTAAATTACTACGAGTATCTGCTCCAATACTTTGTAAGGTATCATAATGTTGAGTAACAACAATTAAGGCAGAAGCTTCTTGAGAATTTATACCAACTTTATTTAAAGTATCCACACTTTCAACTAAACCATTAGCAATTTCTCTTCGTTGATCAGCAATTCCCTGACCTTGCAAACGCTTAGATTCAGCCTCAGCTTTTGCTTTAGCAACAATTCGAATTTTACTTGCTTCTGCTTCATACTCAGCAGCTACTTTTTCCCTATCTGCAGCGTTAATACGGTTCATGGCATTCTTTACCTGAATATCTGGATCAATATCAGTAATTAAGGTATTAATTATGTCATATCCATAAGTAGTCATGGCTTCATTTAGTTCTGCTTTGACAGCAATAGCAATATCGTCTTTACGCTCGAAAACATGATCTAAAATCAATTTTGGAACCTCTGCTCTTACAACATCAAATACATAAGAGGTAATTTGATCATGTGGATATTCTAGTTTATAAAATGCTTCGTATACTTTATCAGGAATAACCTTAAATTGAACCGATACCTTTAACTTCACAAAGACATTATCCTTGGTTTTAGTCTCGATTAAAACGTCTAATTGCTGAATTCTTAAATTCAATACTCCAGAAACTCTATCTACAACAGGAATTTTTAATTGTAATCCTGATTGTCTAATACTATTAAATTTACCAAATCTCTCAACAATTACCGCAGACTGCTGCTTAACGGTAAACAATCCTAAAAATATTAGGATAATAATTACTAAAATAATAAACCCTGTTGATATCATATTTTTTTATTTTAAATATAGTGAAAAAATTTATAAGAAATTTATTTGTAAACAAAAGTAATAATTTACTAAAATACTATTGTTGTTTTTTATTAAAAATTATATTTACAAAAAGTAAGTCTAACACGTCTTGCTCTAATTGATCTATCTCTGGATAGAACTCTTTAATATAAGGCATAACACTTTTAACAGGTACACCTAACTCTAAAATACTAGGACTTCTGCTCACCAAAATAGGAGTATAAGTGGTATTGTTTTCTAAGGTAAAACTAAGTCGCAATAAAATATGACTCCAGGTAAAAGGAATTACATCTTGATCACAATCTAACGAAAAATGACTAAATGAACCACTCAAATCTCTATTCAATTCTAAAATATCTTCAGAGCAATTAGCAACAACAGGATAGGTAGTACTAAATACAGGTTGTCCAACTAAAGGTTTAATTTCAATTAATTCTGGATTCCATTGCCCCACTAAATCTTTCATTACAAAATCCTCCCATTTCTTGGCAGCACGATCTCCTATAGTATTATCATTATGAGTACAACTACCTAGTATAAATAGAGTCAAACACAGCAGTACATAACTAAATCGTTTGATGATCATTTTTAAATCCATATTTACTAATATTTGTTTTACTAAAATTACTATTTTTTTTGACTAATTCACTCAAAATTAGCGTTAATATCTTATAAATATGCAATATACCAATAAAAAAGTCGAGTTAATTTTACTTAACTCGACTTAAAATATATCTAAAAAATAATATATCTACATTATTTAATATGCTCTATAGCATTTTGAATTCTTTTCAAAGTTCTCTCTTTGCCTAATATTTCAATAATTGCAAATAAATCTGGTCCATTCAAAGCTCCAACCATACAAACGCGCAAAGGTTGCATAACCTTGCCCATTCCTATTTCTTTTTGGGTAATCCAAGTCTTAAGACTAGACTCTATATTACTAGCAGTAAAATCTTCGACATCATTAATCACTTGAGCAACATCTGTAAGAATTTTAGGGGTATCTTCTTTCCAATTTTTCAAAGATTTTGGATCATATTCTACTGGATCCTCAAAGAAAAATTGAGATAATTCATAAAAATCACTAACAAAAGTTGCACGATCTTTAATTAACTCGACTATCTCTTTGATAATATCCTGTGAAATTTTAATTCCTTTTTCATCTAAGATAACTTGAAAATCCTTAGCCAAGAATTCCGTAGAATTTTGTTTTAAATAATGCTGATTGAACCACTTATTCTTTTCTGGATCAAACTTTGCACCGGCTTTATGCACACGACTTAAATCAAATTTATCTACTAACTCTTCTAATGAGAAAATCTCTTGCTCAGTACCATCATTCCAACCTAAAAGTGCCAAGAAATTAACAACTGCTTCTGGAAAATAACCTTTTTCACGGTATCCACTTGATAATTCATTGGTTACAGGATCTTTCCAATCCAAAGGAAAAACAGGAAATCCTAATTTATCACCATCACGTTTAGATAATTTACCATTTCCTATAGGCTTTAATATTAAAGGTAAATGAGCAAACTCAGGTGCTTCCCAATCAAAAGCTCTATATAATAACACATGTAAAGGAAGAGAAGGTAACCATTCCTCTCCACGGATAACATGAGATGTTTCCATTAAATGATCATCTACAATATTTGCTAAATGGTAGGTAGGCATACCATCGCTTTTATATAAAACCTTATCATCAAGCAAACTAGTTTCAAACTTCACTTCGCCTCTGATTAGATCGTTCAAAATTAGCGTTTCTCCAACTGGAGTTTTAAAACGAATTACATATGGCTCTCCATTTAATATTTTTTGCTCTACAACACTAGGCTCTAACATAAGAGAGGTATTTAATTTCTCTCTTACACTATGATTATATATAAAGGTAGAACCATTTTGTTCTGCCTCACTTCGAAGCGCGTCTAATTCTTGTGCTGTATCAAAAGCATAGTAGGCCCAATTATTATCAATAAGCTCTTGGGCATATTTTTTATACAATTCTCTACGTTCGCTTTGTCTATATGGTCCAAACTTTTCATTTTTTCCAATAGTTTCATCTGCAGAAATTCCAAGCCATTGCAAAGCTTCCATAATATATTGCTCAGCGCCTGGAACAAATCTATTCTGATCTGTGTCTTCAATTCTTACATAAAAAACTCCATTATTTTGCTTCGCAAATAAGTAATTAAACAACGCTGTCCTAACTCCACCAATATGTAATGGTCCAGTTGGACTAGGTGCAAAACGCACACGAACTTGATTAGCCATCTCTTAAATTTTTACAAAGATAATATACATTATACTTCTACCTATACAAATTAAAAATTAAATATATTTTATTCAAAAAACAATTAAAAAAAACCACAATAATTTTACATAAACAACAAGGTGAGTCGATCAAGTGCTATAAAATATAGTTCTTTTTTTTGTATTTACTAAAGTATAATTTAAAATATGTCGAAGAAAACGTGTCGTAGCTAATAGCGTTTTTTTGCATTTTAGCACATTAAAATAGACAGGTGATAATAAAATTCATTTTTTTAAATTTAACTGTACTGTATTGATTTATAGAGTTCTAATGGTTATCAACATAGATATTGCTAAATTACTCTAATCTATTGTTTCTCAGCTTAATAAATAATCAACAAAATTGTTGATAAGTATCGAAATAAAAAAATAACTAATTTTCGTTTTTAACAAAAAAATTACAATACAGTACACCTGAGTACAATTACAAATTTATTTACTAAAATCTATTAGTTACATATCAATACTTATCTATGAGGTTATGCACATAAATTGGGTAACAAATTTATCAAAAAATACCTGTTAATAAGCTAATAGAGCACTGTGGATAACTTATCTAAACTCTTGTAATTAAATTAGATAAAAAATGATAATATGTTGATAACATCTAATATCTTAAAAACAAGAATATATAGAAAAAAGTTATTGTACTTATTAACAGACCATATATACATACCTTTTTTTAAATTTTTTTAAAATCTCTTTTCTTTTATTATTATAGATGTTAATAACGTTTATAATTGTTTTTTTTTAGTTTTTTTATTTTCAGAGATTAACTTAGTTTGAACGATGAGAATTTGTGAAGTTCATTTAAATTTTTAAAAGGTAAGTTTGTATATTTCCTATCAGGTAAGATGCTTTTGTTATTTTACCAAGAAGCATAGTTTTTATATTTAGCACTGGACTAAAGTTTTTTTATTTTAAGCTAAAGATAAAGAGGAGTTTTTGCTTAATATTTTTCTTGTTAACTTTTTT